>DATFVL010000278.1 GCA_035260325.1 Candidatus Methylomirabilota bacterium
GGTCTCGAAGCTCACCGCGCCGTCCGCGTCGGTGCGATAGATCCGGGCTCCCGCCTCGGCCAGGCGGGCCAGCACGCCCGCGTCGGGATGGCCGTACGGGTTCCGCGCGCCCACCGAGATGACCGCCACCGCGGGGCGGACGGCGCGCAGGAAGGCCGCGCTGGTCGAGGTGCGCGAGCCGTGGTGGGCGACCTTCAGCACGGTCGCGGCGAGCGGCACGCCCGCCGCGACGAGCACGTGCTCGCGCGGCGCCTCGATGTCCGACGCAAGAAGGAATGACACGAGCCCGTACTCGATCCGGAGCACGATCGCCTCGTCGTTCCGGCCCCTCCTCGATGCGAGGGCGACTGGACGGCGGGCCCCCTCCTCGACCACGCTAGCTACCCGTCGCGGCGCGGACGCGTCCGAGGCGCCGCGCCCGGCAACGCCCAGAAGCAACGGGTCTCGGAGGGGGCCCGCCATCCCGCCGCCCTCGCGGCTCAGGGGCCGGACGAGAGAGATCATCGCGCCGCCGAGCCAGCGGGGGCTCGCGGCGAGCGTGTCGGCGTCCCAGTTCTCGGTGACCGGGAAGAGACTCCGGATCGCCGGCATGCCGCCGGCGTGGTCGGCGTCGGCGTGGGTGACGACGGTCGCCGCGAGCCGGAGGACGCCCCGGTTCCACAGGAAAGGCGCGACGACGCGCTCGCCGGTGTCGAGGCGCATCGCCCCGCCGGGGCCGGCGTCCACGAGCAGGGCGCGCCCGTCGGGCCCCTCGAGAACGATCGCGTCGCCCTGGCCGATGTCGAGCACGGTGAGCCGCAGCCGGCCGTCGGGCGGGCGGGCGAGCGGCCACGCCTCGAGGGCGACGACGGCGCCCAGGAGCGCGAGCGCCGCCAGGCTGCCGCGCCACGCGGCACGCGGCCGCGTGGCCCGCAGATGCCACCAGACGAGCCCGAGCCCGAGCGCCGCGACATAGCCGACGATCGCGAGCGGGGGTGGGGCGGGCAAGTGCAGGACCGCGCCCGGCACCGCGGCGGCGAGGGCCACGACCGCGCGGAGCGCGAGAAGGACCGGCCAGGCGGCGTCGAAGGCCATCTGGGCGAGCGCCTCGCTCGCGAACGCCAGGCTGACGGCGAGGAGCCCGACGACGGTCGCGAGGCCGGCAAGGGGCACGACCGCGAGGTTCGCGACGACGCCGATCGTCGAGAGCTGGTTGAAGTGGGCGAGCGCGATCGGCAGGATCGCGAGCTGCGCGGCCAGGCTGACGCCGAGCGCGCCCAGCACGAGGCCGCGCGGCAGCGGGGCGGCGACGATTCCCGCGGTCGCGGCGAACGAGAGCTGGAAGCCGGGCTCGAGGAGGTCGCCGGGACGCCAGGCGAGGATCAGGAGCGCGGCCAGCGCCAGGCTGTTGGCGACCGAGGCCTCGCGCTCGAGGAGGAGCGCCGTGAGCACGAGCACCGCCATGATGACGGCGCGCAGGACCGACGGCTCGGGCCCGACGATCGCCGCGAAGCCGAGCACCAGGCCGATCGCGAGCACGGCCGAGGCGCGGCGGTCGAGGCGCAGGAGCCTGCAGAGCGCGAACACCGCCGCCGCCAGGAGGGCCACGTTGAACCCGGACACCGCCAGGACGTGGTAGACGCCGGCCCGGCGGAAGCCGTCGTCCAGCTCGCGGGGGAGGTCGGTGCGCTCGCCGAAGAGCAGGCCGGCGAGGAGCGCGGCGGAGGCGGGCGGAAGCGCACCCGTGATCGCCGCGAGCGCGCGGGCGCGGACGCGCGCCGACCAGGGCGGGCGCGGCTCGTCGAGCGCCACCAGGCGCTCGGCGCGCGCCGAGCCCGTGACGCGGATGCCGTCGCGCGCGAGGTGCGCCGCGTAGTCCAAGCCGCCGGGGTTGTGGAAGCCGGTCGCCGGGACGAGCTTCAGGTCGGCGGCGATCCGCTGGCCCTCGGCGAGCGGCGGCGGCTCGCCGTACACGGTCGCCTGGACGCGACCCGACCGCGGGGCGTCGTCCACGCGCTCGGTCTCGATCAGGAGGCGCGCGCGGTCGGCCGCGAGCCTGACGGGCGCGGCGGCGAGCCGTCCCTCCACGCGCGCGAGCCGCGGCAGCTCGAGCCGCGCGACGTGGTCGGGCGCGAGCGCCGGCTCGGCCCCGCGCAGGGCGCCGGCCGCCGTCACCCCCACGAGGAGCGCCCACGCCGCCCACGACCGACGTCCGAGGGCGAGGAGCGTCGCGCATGCGACGCTCGCCGTGATCCACGCCGCCCACGCCACGTCGGCGCGCGCCCACGGCGCCGAGGCGATGCCCGCGGCGAAGCCCGCCGCCACCGGCACGAAGGGCATGCGGTCGAGGATCACTCGGCGCTTCCCACCAGCGGCCGCAGGCGCTCGATCTTCGCGCGTCCGAGGCCGCGGACCCGACGCAGGTCGTCCACGCTCGCGAAGCGCCCCGCGGCCTCGCGCGCGGCGACGATCCGCGCGGCGAGCGCCCGGCCGACGCCGGGGAGCCCCGCAAGCTCGTCGAGGCCGGCGCGGTTGAGGTCCACGGGTGCCCCCGGCGCCTTCGCCGTCGGCGCGCGCGGCCGGGACGCGGGCACGCGCCCCCGCGTGTCGCTCCGGAGCCCCGCGGGACCGGCGCGCGTCGGTCCGCCGACCACGCCGCGCGGCGCGACTGGCGCTTCCCGCGTCTCGGGCAGGGCGCCACGGTCGAGCCGCTCCAGGCGCTCGACGAGATCGGGGTGCGCGCGGCGCCAGTGGCCGACGGCGAGGCCGAGGCCCGTGCCGAGGAGGACGACGAGCAGGACGAGGAGCTGGTGGCGCGTGTAGGGCGTCATGGGCCGACGATCCCACGCGGACCGGCGCGTGACTAGAGTCGAAAAGCGGATACGGTGCGCCGTCTCCCCGGGGAGACGGCGCACGGCGCGAGGGAGGCTAGGGGACGAGGGCCGCGCGCATGATCGTCGTCGTCTCCTTCGCGTGCCACTCGCTCTCGGCGAACGCCTGGTCGATCTTCTCGAGGGGATACTTGTGCGAGATCAGCTTGTCGAACGGCCAGCGCGCACGGTTCCGCACCAGGAAGTCGAGCGCGCGCGGGATCACCCACGGGTCGTACTGGATCACGCCCACGATCGACTTCGAGCCCCAGACGAGCAGCGACGGCTCGAGCTCCACCTTGGCGCCGCGGCTGATCGTGCCGATCTCGAGGTAGGTGCCGCCGGAGCGGAGCATCTCGATGCCCTCCGGGATCACCTGGGGGAAGCCGACGAAGTCGCACGCGACGTCGGCGCCCGTGCCGCCCGTCCACTGCCGCACGAGCGCGACGCGCTCCTTCTTGTCGGCGACCTCCCTCACGTTGAGCGTGTGGTCGGCGCCGAACGCCCTCGCGAGCGCCAGGCGGCCCGGGAGCTGGTCCACGACGATGACCGTCGCCGCGCCCATGTCCTTGGCCACCGCCGCCGCCTGGATCCCGAGGCCGCCCGCCCCCTGGATCACGACGCTCCCGCCGAAGCGGAGCCCCGCCCGGTGGAGGCCGAAGATCACCTGGCTCAGCGCGCAGTTCACCGGCGACACCAGCTCGTCCGGCAGCGCGTCGGGCACGAGGAAGAGCGCGCCGCGCGGCCGCAGGTAGTAGTACTCGGCGAAGGCGCCGTGGAAGTGCGGGAACTGCGAGGGCCCGACCGGGCGCTCGATCTTGGCCGGGCACGCCGCCGGTTCTCCGTGCAGACACGCGTGGCAGCGCCCGCACGGGTAGAAGTAGGTGTAGGCGACCCGGTCGCCCTCCTTGAGCGGGCGGCCGAGCGAGTCGGTCGTGACGCGCGCGCCGAGCCGCGCGACGCGCCCCGTCATCTCGTGGCCGAAGAGCCAGCCGTCGTCGGGCAGGCGCAGCGGCGCGTCGCCGCGCCAGAAGTGGAGGTCCGAGCCGCAGACGTTCGCGAGCGACACGCGGATCAGGACCGCGTCGGGCTCGACCTCGGGAATCGGCAGCTCGCGGATCTCGAACGGCTTGCCGGGGCCGAAGAAGATGGCGGCCTTGCCCTTGCTCATCGGCGGGCTCCTTTCCCCACCTCGAACGCGTCGTGGAGGGCGCGGACCGCGAGCTCCGCGTACTTGTCCTCGATGACGCACGAGACCGCGATCTCGGAGGTCGAGATCATCTGGATGTTGATGCCCTCCTGGGCGAGCGTCGTGAACATCTTCGCGGCGACGCCCGAGTGGCTGCGCATGCCCACACCGACGATCGAGACCTTGGCGACGCGCTCGTCGTGGACGACGCCCTGGGCGCCGATGCCCCGGGCGATCGACTCGAGCGTGGACACGGCGCGCGCGTGGTCGCCGCGGGGCAGGGTGAAGGACATGTCGGTGTAGCCGTCGCGGCTGATGTTCTGCACGATCATGTCCACCACCACGTTCGTCGCCGCGATCGCGCCGAACACCTGCGCGGCGATGCCCGGCCGGTCGGGGACGCGCAGGATCGAGATCTTCGCCTGGCTCCGGTCGTGGGTGACGCCGGTGACGACCACTTCTTCCATGCCCTGCTCCTCTTTCGTCACGAGCGTGCCCGGGTCCGGCTTGAACGACGAGCGCACGTGCACCGTGACGCCGTATTTCTTGGCGAACTCCACCGAGCGCGCCTGCAGCACCCGTGCGCCGAGGCTCGCCATCTCGAGCATCTCGTCGTACGCGACGCGCCCGAGCTTCCGCGCGTCGGGCACGATGGCCGGGTCGGCGGTGTAGACGCCGTCCACGTCCGTGTAGATCTCGCACACGTCGGCCTTGAGGGCCGCGGCGAGCGCGACGCCCGTGAGGTCGGAGCCGCCGCGGCCGAGCGTGGTGATCTCGTCGGTCTCGGAGAGCCCCTGGAAGCCGGCGACCACGGCGACCTCCCCCGCGTCGAGGCTCTGGCGGACGCGCTCGGCGCCGATCTGGGTGATCCGCGCCTTCGTGTGCCCGCTGTCCGTGCGGATGCCGACCTGGGGGCCCGTGAGCGAACGGGCCCGCACGCCGAGGTCCTGGAGGGCCATCGCGAGGAGCGCGATCGTGACCTGCTCGCCCGTGGCGAGCAGCATGTCCAGCTCCCGCGGGTCGGGGGCGGGCGTGATCTGCTGCGCGAGGCCCAGGAGGCCGTCGGTCGTCTTGCCCATGGCCGAGACGACGACGACGAGCTGGTTGCCGCGCGCGCTCTCGGCCACGCGGCGCGCCACGCTCCGGATCCGCTCGGCGTCGGCGACGGAGGAGCCGCCGTATTTCTGCACGATCAGCGCCATGACGTGTGGAGGCTACACGACGCACGGGGACCGCGCAAAGCCGCCCAGGTCATCGTCGCGCCGGCAGCACCGAGACTTCAGCCATTGGATAATCCTTGATATTGCCCGTCGCAACGACGGCCCGTTCCACGAACGCCGTGGCGGCGATCAAGCAGTCTGCCAGCTCGAGCCTTCGGCTGCGCGTGGTCCGCTTGAAGCGGCCGGCGACCTCGGCGATCTCGCGGGTCACGGGAACGATCACCAAGGCATCGAGGAGCGCACGCGTGGGCTCTTCCTCTGCCGGGCGCAGACCGGCGCACAGTTCGGCGACGGAGATGACCGAACAGCAGGGAACGGCATCGCGCGTTACCTCCAGGAGAAAGGCACGTATCGCTTCGCGGCCCCTCAGGACGTCGATGAGGACGTCCGTGTCGAGGATGACCTTGCTCATCGGCCCGCGGTGCGTTGGCGGGGGCGCGCGGACTTGCGCAGCGCGCGAACGAATCGGCGGGTCCCGCGCGCCAGCTCTGGGTGCGGTCCCTTTTTCCAGGTGCCGAAGCTCGAGTCGAGCGACTTGCGGAATCTGAGCCGCTTCAGCTCGCTTCGAAGCGCCTCGCTGACTACGCGGCTCTGCTCCCCCTTTGGAACAGTCTGCTTCAGTTCCTCAAGAAGCTCTGCCGGCAAGGTGAAATTTGCTTGCCTCACTGCGCCCATGTGTACCTCCTATATGATGGCCTATAGCCTATCATAGCAGCGGCACGGATTGACCCCGCTCGGATCGTGCCGGCTCTCGAAGAGGTCTCAATCCGCGCGCCGCGCGGGGCTCGACGCGAGTCGGAACGAGGAGGGCCGTCCCGAGTCCTACTGTGAGTGGGCCAAATCGAAGGAGCGATATGGTGACCTACTTCCCCTTCGGCCCACACGCGGGTCACTCAAGTGAAGATGGGGTCTGTACAGAAACGTGTACCCACGACGAAGGGATACTTCCGCCCGCACTCCTTACACCAGACGGCGCGTTCGCTCAGGCGTTCGCTCAGATATTTTCCGCGCTTACCTTCGAGAACGGCGCGCAGAGTTTTATCGCATGTATACTTTCCTACGGGCTCTGAACACCGACAGAATCGGATGTTTCCCGCTTCATAACACATCAGATGGACTAACGCGTCGCGAACGTCGATCCAAAAACCAGACATCATTACCCCCATGCGCGGAACGGTGGAGCGCCTCCCACGCCGCTCGCTGCGTCGCATCCGAGGCGTCCGTTCGCAGGCCCGTATCGTGGCGCTCGTTGCGAGGGTGCTCACCTCACGCGTGGGCTCTGGGTTTGCGTAAGTTGGTGACCTTGCCGTTCGGAGCGAGAAAGTAGAATTCGACGCTTGTTGGTAGACCGCCGTACTTGCGCAACCAAAGTTGCGCGACCTCGATTTGGTTGCCGAAGACGAGAAACCGTGTTCGAGCACGTACCTTCTCCAGCAGCCAGACGTGTCCTGTGATCTCCATCAGCTTCGCGGGTGGTTCGTACTGCCGAGCGACCATCGTGAGATACTTCGCATCTCCCACGATGGTCTCGTCCTGAGAAACGAGGTCAAACTTTCTCGGAAAGTCGTCGGGGGCGTTGGAGTGCAGCGGTACTCCGAAGTGCTTGGACATCCGCTCTTGAGCGAAGATCTCGAACTCGCGCCATCTCACACGGTTGGCCATGGCTTCCCCCGGAGAACCGCTGTCTCTCTACGAGATGCGATTCCTTGCGTACCATTGCATCCCTTACAGACCCCGCTATCGCCTCGACCGCCGACACCCATCCTTGCGCGCCTCTGACTCAGAGACATAGCACCGCTCGGGCTTCGTCTTGCCATAGAACTGCCCGGCCGGCAGCTGGTAGATGCACGGCTCGACCGAAGATGTCGTGACCCACGTGACGCTGATCAGCGAGGCGGGGCACAAACTGAAGTCAGGCCGCGCTTACGCCGGCGGCTGCGCGTGGGTGGCCTCGCCCAGGCTCATGTGCTCGCGCAGGAGGTAGAGCCAGCCGATGAGCGTGACGGGGACGATCTGGCTCGCGTGGAGGACGAGCGCGTAGCCGACCGCGGCCGACTGCGAGACGCCGAAGAGGCCGACGGCGAGCGCTGCCGCGGCGTGGAACACGCCGACGTAGCCGGGCGCCGAGGGGATCGAGACCCCGAGCCCGACGAAGGCGAGCACCGCGAAGCCCGCGACCCACGGCAAGTGCAGGTTCATCGCGACGAGCATGGTCCACATCGCGAGCGCCGGGATGACCCAGACGATGACGCTCCAGACGAGGAGCGGCAGGAGGTGGCCCGGCGCGCGCACGCCGTCGAGGCCCGTCACGAACGTCTCGAAGGCCCGGCGCAGGCGGCGCTCCAGCGCGGGCCAGCGGCCGGCGACCCGGGCGATCAGGCGCTCGCACGCGCCCGGCGCGACGACGAAGGCGGCGAGCGCCGCGATGCCGACGAGGTCGAGCGCCAGCAGGACGAGCGCCGCGACCTGCAGGTACGCGGGCACGGGGATCGCGAGGATCAGGAGCGCGAGGATGAGGACGACGGCGAGGCCGTCGAGCGCGCGCTCGACGACGAGCGTCGCGAGCGTCGTCCAGAAGCCGTGGGCGCGGCCGCCCCCGGCCGGAACCTTCCACCGGCGCGACACCACGTAGACGCGCACGAACTCGCCGGCGCGCAGCGGCAGGATGTTGTTCGCCATGTAGCCGATCCAGGTCGCCGGCACGAGCCCGGCCGGGTTCGAGCCCGGCGGGAAGAGGTAGACCCAGCGGCGCGCGCGCGCCCAGATCTGCGCCGGCGCCAGCGCCGTGGCGATCGCGGCCCAGCCCCAGTGCGTCTCGCGGAGCTGGCGGCCGAGCTCGGCCAGGTCCACGGCGCGGAAGAGATAGACGAAGAGGGCGGCGCTGATCGCGACGCCGAGGACGACCTTGAGCCGGTTCAGAGGCCGAGCTGGGCGAGGACGGCGTCGATCGAGGCCGGCACCGTCGTCGGCCGCGACGACGACTCGAGCGCCGTCTCGGGGTCCTTGAGCCCGTGCCCCGTGAGCGTGAGGACCAGGGTGGCGCCGGGCTCGAAGCGGCCGGCCTTGACCGTCTTGATGAGGCCGGCCACCGTCGCCGCGGACGCGGGCTCCATGAAGATGCCCTCCTCGCGGCTGAGCATCCGGTAGGCGCGCAGGATCTCCTCGTCGCTCACGATGTCCACCCAGCCCTTGGAGTCCTGCATGGCCTCGAGCGCCGGCCCCCAGGACGCGGGGTTGCCGATCTTGATCGCCGTCGCGACCGTGCGCGGCTCCTCGATGACGCGGTTCTCGTAGATGGGCGCCGCGCCCGCGGCCTGGAAGCCGATCATGCGCGGCAGCTCCATCATGCGCCCGGCGCGGTGGTACTCCCGGTAGCCGCGCCAGTAGGCGGTGATGTTCCCCGCGTTCCCGACGGGGATCAGGTGGTAGTCGGGCGCCTTGCCGAGCTGGTCCACGACCTCGAAGGCGGCGGTCTTCTGGCCCTCGAGGCGGAAGGGGTTCACCGAGTTCACGAGCGTCACCGGATGGGTCTCGGCGATCCGGCGCACGATCGAGAGCGCCTGGTCGAAGTTGCCGTCCACGGTGAGGACCTTCGCGCCGTGGATCGCGGCCTGCGAGAGCTTGCCGAGGGCGACCGAGCCCTTCGGCACCATGACGAAGGCGCGGATGCCCGCGCGCGCGGCGAACGCCGCGGCGGACGCCGAGGTGTTGCCCGTGGAGGCGCAGATGACGGCGCGCGAGCCGGCCTCGAGCGCCTTCGAGATCGCCATCGTCATCCCGCGGTCCTTGAAGGAGCCCGTCGGGTTGAACCCCTCGCACTTGAGGTAGATCGTGAGGCGCCGGTCGGTCGCCTCCTCGAGGCGCGGCGCGTGGATGAGCGGCGTGTTGCCCTCGCAGAGCGAGACGACCGGCGTCTTGTCCGTCACCGGGAGGAAGTCGCGGTACGCCTCGATGACCCCGCGCCAGGCCTTCATGCCGGGCCGCCCTCCACGCGGATCATCGTGGTCGCCGCGGCGACGTCCGGAAGCTTGTCGATGGCGGCGAGGGCGCGGCGCATGTCGAGCTCGCGCGCCTCGTGGCTCAGCATGACCACCGGCACCGCCTCGCGCTTGCCGCGCCCCTTCTGGATGACGTTCGCGATCGAGATGTTGTGCTCGCCGAGCACGCCCGCCACCCGCGACAGCACGCCGGGCCGGTCCTGGGCCATCACGCGCAGGTAGTAGCAGCAGCGGATCGAGTCCATCGGCCTGAGCGGGAGCGCCGCGGGGCCCGCGGAGGGCAGCTCGAGGGCGAGGGCGGGGATGCCGTGGGCGATCCGGCGCGCGATGCCGAGCGTGTCGGCCCACACGGCCGACGCGGTCGGCAGCTGGCCCGCGCCGCGGCCGTAGAACATGAGGTCGCCGACGGCGTCGCCCGTGATGAAGATCGCGTTGAAGACGCCCGAGACCGCGGCCAGCGGCGAGGCCGCCGGGATCATCGTGGGGTGCACGCGGACCTCCACCCCGGCGCGCTCGGCGCCGCGCCCGGCGCCGCCGGACGCCTTGGCGATCGCGAGGAGCTTGATCCGGTAGCCGAGCTCGCGCGCGTAGGCGATGTCGGCAGGCGTCACCCGCGTGATGCCCTCGGTGTGGATGTCCTTGAGGTCCACGAAGGTCCGGAAGGCGAGCGAGACCAGGATCTGGAGCTTGTGGGCCGAGTCCATGCCCTCGATGTCGAGGGTCGGGTCCGCCTCGGCGTAGCCCTGGGCCTGCGCCTCCTTCAGCACCAGCGAGAAGTCGAGGCCCTCGTCGGTCATCTTCGACAGGATGTAGTTCGACGTCCCGTTGACGATGCCGAAGACGGTCTGGATGTGGTTGGCGACGAGGCCCTCCTTGACCGCCTGGATGAGCGGGATGCCGCCGGCGACCGCCGCCTCGAACGCGAGCGTCACGCCACGGCGGCGCGCCTCGTCGTAGAGCTCGGCGCCGTGGTGGGCGAGGAGCGCCTTGTTCGCGGTGACGACGTGCTTGCCCGCCTGGAGCGCCTTGAGGATGAACGTCCGCGCGGGCTCGAGGCCGCCCACCAGCTCGATGACGATCTGGATGGACGGGTCGCCGAGCACCTTCGCCGCGTCGGGCGTCATCGGGAGCTTCCGGAGGTCGAGCCCCTCGCGGGGCCGCGTGAGGTCGAGGTCGGCCACCGCGGCGAGGGTGAGGCGGCAGCCGGCGCGCTCCTCGAGCATCGCGCGGCGGGACTCGAGGATCTTCACGACGCCGCCGCCGACGGTGCCGAGCCCGAGCAGCGCGATCCGGACGTCCTTCATGTCGGTGGACACGGGGCGTGGTCCGGCGGTCAGCGGGCGAGCTGCTTGAGCCCGCGCAGCGCCTGCCTGATCCGCTGCTCGTTCTCGACGAGCGCGAACCGGACGTACCCCTCGCCGTACTCGCCGAACCCGATGCCCGGCGAGACGGCGACCTTCGCGTCCTGGATGAGCATCTTGGAGAACTCGAGCGAGCCCAGCGCGCGGAACGGCTCGGGGATCGGCGCCCAGACGAACATCGTGCCCCTGGGCTTCGGCACCGACCAGCCCAGCTTGTTCAGACCGTCGACGAGGACGTCGCGGCGCTTCCGGTGGACCTCGACGATCTCCTCCACCACCTTCTGATCGCCCTCGAGCGCGATGATGCCGGCGATCTGGATGGGCTGGAAGGCGCCGTAGTCCAGGTAGGACTTGATCCGCGCCAGCGCGTGGATCATCCGCGCGTTCCCGCACACGAAGCCGAGCCGCCAGCCGGGCATGTTATACGACTTCGAGGTCGAGAACACCTCGACGCCGACGTCCTTCGCGCCCGGGATCTCGAGGAAGGACGGCGGCCGGTAGCCGTCGAAGGCGAAGTCGGCGTAGGCGAAGTCGTGGACGACCATGAGACGGTGCTCTTGCGCGAACGCGACGACCTTCTCGAAGAACGCGCGGTCCACGCACATGGTGGTCGGGTTGTGCGGGAACGAGAGGATCAGCAGCTTCGCCTTCGGCCACGCCAGCTTCGCGGCCTCCTCCAGCCGTGCGAAGAAATCCCCGTCCGGGGTCAGCGGGACCGACCGCAGGTCGCCGTCGGCGATGACCACCGAGTACGAGTGGATCGGGTAGGTGGGGTTGGGCACGAGCACGCCGTCACCCGGCTGCAGGACCGCGAGCGCCAGGTGGGCCATGCCCTCCTTGGCGCCGATCGTGGCGATCGTCTCCGAATCCGGATCGAGCTCAACGCCGTAGCGGTCCCGGTACCACCGGGCGATCGCGACGCGCAGGCGCGTGATGCCGCGCGACGCGGAGTAACGGTGGTTCTTGGGATTCTGCACCGCCTCGATCAGCTTCGCCACGATGTGCTTCGGCGTTCCGAGATCCGGGTTGCCCATCCCGAGATCGATCACGTCCTCGCCCCGCGCGCGCGCCTTGCTCTTCAGGTCGTTGACGATCGCGAACACGTAGGGCGGAAGCCGCTTGATCCGATAGAAGTCGTCCATGCAGATTCTTCTCAGGGCCTGTCCCGCGATGATACAGGGTCGCGACGCGGAGTGTCAATAAACGCCGGTCTCACGCGGAGTTAGGGGCCGCGTCCACCTCCCGCGCGCCTTCACGGAACTTGCCACGTCGCGCACAAGGATTGGCCACCCTTGCCGTAATGGCAGGGCGGGGCGCCGTTAACTCCTCGATTATGCGGAAAGACCTGTCCGGCACGGCATTTGCGACTCAGCGTCGGGCATGGAGAGCTGGGAATCTTCCGTTGACAGCGTCCAAGAGCGGGTGCTAGAAACCGCTCAACCGTCGACGCTTCAGCCCAGGAGGGCAGGCCGGCGCTTGAAGGGTCGTGACCGGTTCAGCTTGCTCATCGTACGGGGCGACGGTGCCCGCGTCGCGCGCTTCAACTTCTCCCGACCCGTCGCCACCGGAGCGTTCGTGACCTTCGTGGTCTGCGCCTCCGTGCTGGGCGCGCTCGTCGGCGACTGGGTGCAGCTCCGCGACCTCACGCGCGAGGCCAAGACCTTCAGCCGGCAGATCGCCGACCAGCGCGCGACGATCGACGCGTTCAACCGCCGCGTCGCCGAGCTCCGCACGGAGATGGCGGGCTGGCGCGAGCTCCACGCGCGGATCTGGGAGCCGTTCGGCCCCGAGCTCACGCCCGGCAAGCGCGCGCGCGGGATCGGCGGCGGCTCGCTCGTGGCCGACCGCCCGGCCGCCCAGCTGAGCCCGCGGGACGAGCTCGAGCGGCTCGCCGACAGCGTCGCGGAGCAGGGCGAGAACCTCCGCGCCCTCGACCGGCTGATGGCGCGCGCGGGCAAGGCGCTCGCGGCGCTGCCGTCGCGCTGGCCCGTGCGCGGCTCGGTGAACTCCGAGTTCGGCAACCGCCTCTCGCCGTGGACGAAGGTCACCGAGTTCCACGGCGGGCTCGACATCAGCGCCGAGATGGGCACGCAGGTCCGCGCGCCCGCGGCCGGCACGGTCGTGTTCGCCGGCGTCCAGCCGGAGTACGGCACCACCGTGATCCTCGAGCACGCCAACGACATCCGCAGCATCTACGGCCACCTCTCGAGGGCCGCCGTGAAGCCCGGCGACCACGTCGAGCGGGGCGGGGTGATCGGTCTCACCGGCAACACCGGGCGTTCATCGGGTCCCCACCTCCACTACGAGATCCTCGTGAAGGGCCACTCGGTGAACCCCCGCGCCTACCTCTGGGACTAGAGCCCGTTCGGTCGCTCGGCTATGATCGGCGCCGGGGGCCGCGATGGCTCGCATCCTCGTCGTCGACGACGATCACGACATCTGCGAAGTTCTGGAGATGGGGCTGACGCACGCCGGCCACGAGGTGCGCGTCGCGGCCGACGGCGCGAGCGCGCTACGGCTCGTGCGCGCCGAGCCCTTCGACCTGATCATCACGGACATCTTCATGCCGGGCAAGGAAGGGATCGAGACCATCATGGAGATCCGCCGCGACTTCCCGGCGGTGAAGGTCGTCGCGATGTCCGGCGGGGGGCGGACGGGCGACCTCCACTACCTCCGCGACTCCGTCGCGCTCGGCGCGGT
>DATFVL010000279.1 GCA_035260325.1 Candidatus Methylomirabilota bacterium
CGACGCTTTCGTGACGAAGCTCAATGCCGCGGGCTCCGCGCTCGTCTACTCCACCTTCCTCGGCGGCACCGCCGGTGACATAGGCAACGGCATCGCCGTGGATGCCGCCGGTCACGCCTACGTGACGGGCTATACCGGCTCGGCCGACTTCCCGGTCGCGGATCCCTTTCAGGCCATTTATGGCGGCTTCCGCGACGCGTTCGTGACGAAGCTCGATCTCGCCGGCTCGGCCCTCGTCTACTCCACGTTTCTCGGGGGTATCGTCGGTTCGAGTGATGGCCTCGGCGACATCGGCAACGCCATCGCCGTGGATGCCGGCGGGAACGCGTATGTGACGGGACGGACCGTGTCGCGCGACGATCCCGCGCCTCCGATCACGACGCCGGGGAACGAGGGCTTCCCCATGGTTCGTCCCTTTCAGCCCATGTATGGCGGCGGCTATGGTGACGCCTTCGTGGTGAAGCTGAATCCGATCGGTACGGTGACCTACTCGACCTACCTCGGCGGCAGCGAGTGGGACGAAGGCCTCGGCATCGCCGTGGACGCCTCCGGTAACGCCTACGTCACAGGCCAGACCGCTTCGATCACCGGCTTCCCCTTGGTGAATCCTTACCAGGGCACCAACCACCTCGGACCCTTCGAGGCGTTCGTCACCAAGATTGCCGGCAAGGCGCCGGGGCTCGCCGACCTCGTCGTCACCAAGACCGCCTCGCCCGAGCCGACGATTGAGGGGAGTCCTCTCACCTACACGGTCACCGTCACGAACTACGGCCCGGACCCGGCCACCGCAGTCACGTTGATCGAGACGCTGTCTCCCGAAGTGACTTTCGTGTCCTTCGCCGTGTCCCCACCCACGCAAGGGACCTGCTCCGTGCAGGGAGCCGTGGTCGTGGTCGGCAAAACCGTCATCTGCAACCTCGGCAATCTTGCCAAGGACGCCAAGGCCACCGTGACGATCGTCGTCACCCCCAACAAGAGAGCTCCATAGACGAGGTGGGATGATGCGCGCGAGGCGGACAGGCAGGCTCACGGTCTTCTCGGTCGTCGGCGGCGCCTTGCTCTTGACGGGATGGATCGTGGTCACGCGCCGCCCTGCCGACGCGTGTCCTGAATTCCTCGACAGATTCAAGGTGACGTATCCGCAAACCGTGAATACGAAGCTCACGGACTATCCCAACATCTATCCGAACGGCAGTTGTTCCGGCCTGTGCCACACGGGCGGATTGGGCGCGGGCGACAGTCTCAATCGCTACGGCGTCCGCTTCTTCGAGAAGGTCCTTCTCCCCGCCATGCCTCCCGGTACGTTTATCGCGTGCGGCAGTCAGGCGACGATCAACCTTGCGAACAGCCTCGACTTCACGCAGATCGACGGTGAGGACTCCGACGGCGATGGATTTACGAATATTCAGGAGATCAACGCGGCGACGTACCCGGGCTACTCGGTTGATCGGCCACGAGTGGGCGACGTCAGCAGCACGACGACCGTGATCGCGAACGAGACCGATCCTGATCCAACCAGCAACACCGCCACGGTCGTGACGACGGTCACGCCATAGTCGGTCGCGTCACGCCTCCGTCACGCACCCCACGCGCCGTAGGACGAGGAGGTCGATCTCCTCGGTCACCGGCCGCGGCCGCGTCTCCGCCTCCGCCGCGCGCCGCATCCGCTCGAGCCCGGCCTCGAACTCGGCGTCGGAGAGGAGCGCGAGGGTCGAGAGCGCCCGCCGCTTGATCCGCTCGTAGTGCGCCGCGAGGCTCGGATCGATCTCCTGCCACACGCTCTCGAAGGCCACGTACGCGAAGCCCGCGGCGAGGAAGGTGTCGCGGACGGCCGCCACGGTCGGGAGCCGCGCCTCGTCGAGCGCCCGCGCCTCGGGAAAGAACTCGAAGTAGCGCACGCCCGTGAGACGGCCGGCGAAGACGTTGCGGACGAACAGGACGCCCCCGGGCCGGACGACGCGGCGGAGCTCGCGCGCCCCGGCGGCCAGGTTCCGCACGTGGTGGACGACCATCGAGAGGAACGCGGCGTCGCACTCGCCGTCGCCCGCGGGGACGCGCTCGGCCGAGCCCGTGACATACGCGACGCGCGGGTGCGGGTGGTGCCGCTGGGCCTCGGCGCGCATCATGTCCGACGGCTCGACGGCGAGGACGCGCGCGCCGAACGCGTCGGCGAGGAGCGGCGAGAAGCGCCCGGTGCCGGCGCCGAGGTCGAGGATCGTGAGGCCCGCGCGCGCGGAAAGATGGCGGGCGAGGGCCTCCATCCAGAGCCGGCCCATCGCCTCCGACATGGCGCGTCCCGCGTGATAGGCGCGGGCGAGCCCCTGGTCGTAGTCGATCACCGTCACCAGAGCGCGTCGGGCAGCGGCAGGCCCTCGAAGGCGTTCGTCGGCAGCGGGGCCGGCGGCGCGATCCCGAGGCGGCCGGCGAGCACGTAGAGCTGGCGCAGGTGCTGGGCGGCGTGCCACGTCGTCCGCTCGAGCAGCTCGTGGCCTCCCTGCGGCCCGTAGTAGACTTGGACGACGCGCTCGAACTCGCGCGGCGAGGCGCCCTCGAACCAGCCTCCGATCCGCCCCCTGACCAGCGCGCCGTAGCGCGCGATCGCCGCGCCGTCGCCGAGGTCGGCGGGCGCCTTCTCGTCGAACCAGCGCTCCGGGAGCTCGCCCATGTCCATCGCGTCCACGAACGAGAGCCCGACGCGGAAGACGTGGAAGCCGAAGTCGCGGAGCGTCCGTTTCCGCTCGGGCGGCATCCAGTCCATGCGCTCCGCCGGGAACAGGCGGACGAGCTCCTGCGCGGACTCGAGGATGCGGTCGAGCCGCCGCCCGAGCTCCTCGGGCGCGAGCTTCGGCGCCGCCGCGTACGCGACGCCGAGGAGCGCGGCGTAGGCCGGCGGGTTCCAGCCGTGGACCGCGCGGCCGCCGACGGCGACCGCGGGCACACGCGGAACGCCGAGCCGCTCGAGCTCGGCGAACGCCTCGGGATGGGCCTGCACGTCGACCGGGTCGAACTCGACCCCCCAAGACGAAAGCAGCTCCTTCGTCTTGGCGCAGGACGATCAGCCCGGACGGTAGAAGTACCTGGGCCGGCTCATGCGTCACCTCCCCTTGAAGGTCGGCTGCTTCTTCGCGGCGAACGCCGTCACGCCGCCCGCGAAGTCCTCGGTGTGGCCGCTCGCGGCGATCGCCTGCGCCTCGAGCTCCATCTGCGTCTCGAGGCTCTCCCACGTGGACTGGTGGAAGAGGCGCTTGGCGCCGCCGAAGGCCTTCGTCGGTCCCTGCGCGAGCTCGCGCGCGAGCGCCTCGACGGCCCCCTTGAACTCGGCGTCCGGCACGACGCGCGTCACCAGCCCCCACTCGAGGGCCTCGCGCGCCGAGAGCACGCGGTTCGTCAGGTAGAGCTCGAGCGCCCGGCGCAGGCCGACGAGCCGCGGCAGGAAGTACGACGACGAGCCGTCGGGCGTCGCCGCGATCTTCGAGTACGCCATGGTGAAGCGCGCCGACTCGGCGGCGATGACGAGGTCGCCGCAGAGCGCGAACGAGAAGCCGCCGCCCGCCGCCACGCCGTTCACCGCCGTGATCACGGGCTTGTCGCTCCGGCAGAGGCGCGAGACGGCGCCGTGCAGATAGGTCGTCAGCTCCTTCACCAGCGCGCCGATCCGCGGCAGGTTGTCCGCGAAGTCCTTCACGTCACCACCGGCGCAGAACGCCTTGCCCGCGCCCGTGATGACGACGCAGCGGACCGCGGGGTCGTCGTCCAGCTCGAGCACGGCGTGGAAGAGCTCCCGCCCGAGCTCGAGGTTGAGCGCGTTGTAGGCGTCGGGGCGGTTCAGCGTGAGGGTCGCGACCCCGTCACGCCGGTCGAGGGTCAGGGTCTTCCAGGTCATCATCGCTGGTCCTCCGTCCGGGTGGACCGGGCGCGGCGCCGCGCGGCCTGCGCGACGACGTCCAGGATCTTGTGGATCTCGATCGGCTTCACGAGCACGAGGTCGACCCCGTGGGCCCGGCGCTCCTCCTCCGAGAGCTCGACGCCGAAGCCCGTGACGAGGAAGACCGGAACCGTGGGCGCCATCTCCTTGATCGCGCGCGCCACCTGCCAGCCGGAGACGCGCGGCATCGCGAGGTCGGTGAAGACGACATCGAAGGGCTCGGCGCCAAAACGCGCGATGGCCTCGGCGCCGTCGGCGACGACCGCCGCGCGGTGCCCGCCGCTCTCCAGGACGTCGCGCAGCATCGCGCCGACGGCCGGCTCGTCGTCCACGACGAGGCAGCGGAGCGAGGCGTCGGTGCCCGCCGGCTCGGCCGCGGCGGGCGCCGGCGGCTCCGCCGGCGGCCCGGCGGGGAAGGTCAGACGGAAGGTCGTGCCCCGGCCCTCCGCGCTCTCGACGTTGATCCGCGCCCCGTGGCGCTCGACGATCCCGTAGGTCATCGACAGGCCGAGCCCCGTGCCCTGCGGGCCCTTGGTCGTGAAGAACGGGTCGAAGATCTTGGTCAGGACCGCGTCCGGGATCCCGACGCCGGTGTCGGAGACGATCACCACCGCGGCGCCGGCCTCCTCGGCCGTCGTGAGCGTGAGCACGCCCCCCTCGGGCATCGCGTCCAGCGCGTTCAGGATGAGGTTCGTGAGCGCCTCGCGGAGCTCCGCCGGGTCGCCCGCGAGGCGCGGCGGCTCACCGAACGTCGTCCGCACCTCCACGGTGACGCCGCGGCTCACGGGCTCCTCGCGCCAGCGCGACTGCGTGATCTCGAGCGCGTCGCGGACGACCTGGTTCAGGTCGACGGCGACGAACGGCTGGTCGCGGCGAATGCGTGTGAACTCCTGGAGGCGCCGCACCGTCGCCGCGCCGTCGAGCGCCGCGCGCTCGATCACCTGGAGCCACTGGCGGAGCTGCGGGTTCTCGACCTTCTGGAGCGTGAGCTGGGCGCGGCCCAGGATGGACGCGAGCATGTTGTTGAAGTCGTGCGCGACGCCCGAGGCCATCTCGCCGAGGGCGCGGAGCTTCTCGGTCCGCACGAGCTGGTCCTGCGCCGTCGCCAGCTCGACGTAGGCGTGGGCGCGCTCCTCGAAGAGGCGCGCGCTGCGGAGGGCGAGCGCCGCGAGCTGGGCGATGTTGGTCAGGACCCGCTCGTCGTCCTCGCTGAACGCCCGGGCGCCGCCGCGCAGCGCCACCACGCCGATCGGGACGTCGCCCGCCAGCATGGGCACGCCGAGCCAGTGGCGCAGCTCGGCGGAGGTCCGGATCGGCTCGACGCCGTGGCGTGCGCACTCCCGCGCGTAGTCGTCGGTCCGGAGCGCGCGCCCGGTCGTCAGGACCAGCGACATCAGCCCCACCGTGCGGTCCGGGTAGCGGAGCGGGGCCCGCGCGTCCGCCACGCCGTCCACGATGCGGAGGGCGATCTCGAGCTCGTGCCGCTCGGCGTCGTGGAGCACGACGACCATGTTCCGGACGTCCAGCATGCGCGCGACCTGCGCGTAGAGCGCGTCGAGGAGCGCCGCGCGGTCGAGCTCACCGGTGACGGCGCGCGACAGGTCGTGGAGCACCGACAGCTCCTCGACCTGGCGCCGGTTCTCCTCGAAGAGACGCGCGTTCTCGATCGCGACGCTGGCCTGGTTGGCGATGGCCTCCATGAGCGCGATCTCGCCGTCGGAGAAATCGTGGGCGCGCTGCCACCAGATCAGGGAGAGGCCGCCGATGACCTGCTCCCGGGCGACGATCGGGACGAAGAGCTGGCACCGGTGCGGGAACGGCTTCTTCGCGAAGTCGGGGATGCGCGCGTCGGCGGCGACGTCCGTCGAGAAGACCGGCCGCTTCGTCCGGACCGCCTCCGCCCACAAGGGATGCTCCAGGATCGACGGGCGCATGCCCCGCAGGGACTCGAGGAACTCGCGGGGGAGGTGATACCCGGCGACCGGCTCCAGGGTCTCCTCGTCGTCCGCGAGCATCCAGACGCCCGCGGAATCGGCGTCCATCGCCGCGGTGACGCGGCGGAGGAAGTGGCGCAGCAGCGCCTCGCGGTTGAGCGTCGAGGAGAGCGCGCGGCTCACCGACAGGAGCGTCTCGGTCTCCCGGAGCTTCGCCTGGGTCTGCCGCGCCAGCTCCGCGTTCTCCATCGCGAGGCCGACCTGCGCGGCCACGCCCTCGACCAGGCGGATCTCGGCGGGCCGGAACTCGTGCCCCGGGCGCCACCACACGACGAACAGCGCGCCGATCGGCTCGCCGTGCGCCGTGGCCGCGGCGAAGAGCACCGAGAGGGGCGGCAGCGTGCCGATCCAGTCCTGGTCGAAGCGGCGGTCGGCCCGCGCGTCGGAGGTCCACGTCGCGCGCCCCGCCTCCCAGGCCGGCAGGAGCTCGGGGTTCCGCGCGAGCACGATCGGGCGCGTCATGAAGCCCTCGAGTAGCTCCCGCGGGACGTGGTAGCCGACGAGCGGCACGAGGCTCTCGCGCTTCGCGTCGAGGAAGTACGCGCCGACGGTGTTCGCGCCCGTGGCGCGCGCCACCTCGCGTGCGACCTCGCGCACGCGCTCGGGCACGGGGCCCGGGCGCGAGAGGATCTCGCCGACCGCCAGGAGCGTCGCGGTCTCGCGCAGCCGCTCCTGGGCCTCCGCGTAGAGGCGCGTGTTCTCGAGCGCGAGGGCGAGCTCGCCCGCGATCGTCATCGCGAGGTCCACCTGCCGGGGCTCGAACGGCGTCGGCCGCTCGCAGTAGTCGAGCGTCATGACGCCGATGACCTGCTCCTGCCGCAGCATCGGCACGACGAGGTAGGACTTGAGCCCGAACGTCTCGATCCACTCCTGCGGCATCAGCGTGTCCCGCGCGGTGTCGTTCACGATGACGGGCCGCCGCGTCTTGCGCGCGAGCGCATTCGCCGGAATGTCGAGGATGGGCCGCGCCGCCACCGCCTTGAAGGCCGCCCACTGCTCCGGCGCCTTCCGCCCGTCGGCGAACTGCGACATGAGCGGCGTCACCTGCCCGCCCTCCCAGAGCTCCAGCGAGCAGCGGTCGACGCGGCAGACCTGCGCGATCTTCATCGCCGCCCGCTTGAGGAGCTGCTTGCTGTCGAGCGTCGAGTTGAGGATCTCGACCACCTCGAGCAGCGCCCGGGTCTCCTCGAGCCGCCGCTGGGTCTCGGTGTAGAGCCGCGCGTTGTCGAGGGCGACCGCCGCCTGCGCGGCGAGCGACCCGAGGAGCGACGCCGTCTCGGGCGTGACCGGGGTCGGCGTCGGCCGGTAGACGGCGAACGCCCCCAGCACACGGTCGCCGATCGCGATCGGGTACGCGGTGATGAACCGGAGGCCCTGTCCCGCCAGCCGCGAGCCGTCGACGACGCGGGCGTCCGTCTCGACGTCCGTCCACGGCAGCGGCTCGCGGTGGAGCGCGACCCAGCCGATCGCGCCCTCGCCGAGCGCCAGCGCGTGCGGCAGCACCACCGCCGCCTCGGGCGGGCCGAAGGTCAGGGACCGCGTGAGCCGGCGGCTCCCCTCGTCGAGCACCCACACGCTCACGAACTCCGCGCCGAAGAACCGGGCCGCCGCCGCGGCGATGTTGTGGAGGACCTCCTCCGTCTTGAGCGACGACGAGACGAGGCGGTTCACCTCCTCGAGCGCGGCGAGGCGCTCGGCGTGCTCGCGCGCCTCGCGGTAGAGCCGCGCGTTCTCGAGGGCGATCGCGGCGCGGGCCGCGAAGCTCTCGAGCACGACGAGGTCCTCGGGCAGGAACGGCGCCGCGTCGTCGCCGACGCGGTTGAGGCCGATCACGCCGAGGAGGCGGTCCTGGATCACGAGGGGCTGGCCGATCGCGCGGCGGACGCCGAGCTCCGCCCACCGGGGCAGCGCGAAGGCCGAGCCCGCGTAGTCGTTGACGACGAGGCCCCGGCGTCGCTCGGCGGCGGCGCCCACGAGCCCCTGGCCGATCTCCACGGCCACGCCGGGGATCGCGCCGCCATCGGTCCAGGCGCGGGGCACGAGCGTCCGCCCGTCCTCGACGAGGTAGATGACGCCGTTGGCGGCGAACAGGCGCGTCACGCGCTCGACGATCAGCGAGAGGAGGCGGTCGGGATCGAGCTCGGCGGCGAGCTCGCGCTCGATCTCGACGAGCGTCGCGATCTGCTCGCGGCGCGCCGTCTCGAGGGAGAAGAGGCGCGCGTTCTCGAGGGCCAGCGCCGCCTGGTCGCCGAAGGCGCGCGCCAGGCCGATCTCCTGGTCGTCGAAGTGCCGGCCGGCCCGGTCGCTGACCGCGAGGGCGCCCAGCAGCCGGTCCTGGACGAGCAGCGGCACGGCGAGCAGCGCGCGGTGGGGCTCGCGCGCGACCCGGGCGCGGACCGCGTCCGTGTACGTGATGCGCGGGTCGGCCAGGGCGTCGTCGCTCGCGACGGGCACGCGCTCGCGCACCGCGAGCCCGGCGATGCCCGTTCCCGGCGGGAGCACGTCGGTCCACGGGAACGACGCCCCGCTCGACACCGTCACGGCGACGAGCGCGCCCGTCGCCGCGTCGAGCCTGTAGAGGCAGGACGAGCGCGCGCCGAGCAGCTCGCAGACGCTGTCGGCGACCCGCTGGGCGGCGCGGTCGAAGTCGAGCGTCTCCGAGAGGAGGCGCCCGAGGCCCGCGAGCGCGGTCATGCGCTCCACCTGCCGACCCGCCTCGCGATAGAGCCGCGCGTGCTCGAGGGCGATCGCCGCCTGGCCGGCGAAGGCCTCGGCCAGCTCCTGGTCGTGCCGCGTGAAGGGGCGCGGGGCGCGGAAGGTCAGGACGCCGATGGTCCGCTCGCCGACCCTGAGCGGCACCCCGAGGAACATCGTGTAGCCGAGGCGGCGATCGGCGCCGAGCGCCTCCGGCGCGATGTCGGGCACACTGTCGAGTTCGCAGACGAGCGTCCGGCCGCTGGCGACCACCCTGCCGGAGAGGCTCTCGCCGATCTTGAGGCGGGGCCGGACCATGGTCTCGCGGGCGGTGCCCGCGAGCCCAGCCAGGACCAACTCGTCCCCCTCGACCAGGCGGAAGCCGGCGTCGTCCACGCCGAGCAGCCGCGCGGCCTCCTCGGCGATCGAGGACAGGAGCGCGTCCGTGGGGGCGAGACTCCCGATCTTCGTGTTGATCTCGAGGAGCGCCGCGAGGTAGGCGCGCCGCGTGCGCTCCTCGGTGAAGAGGCGCGCGTTGTGGATCGCGTTCGCCGCGTGGAGCGCGAGCGAGCCGAGGACGCTGAGCTCCTCCGCCGTGTAGCCGTGCGGCTCGCGCACGCCGATCGAGAGGGCCCCGAGCACGCGGTCGCCGAGCAGGAGCGGCACGATCGCGACCGACACCGTGCCCTCCGCGCGGATCCGCTCGGCGTTGCGCGTCCGCGGGTCGCGCAGGACGTCCGTCACGGTCACCGGACTCCGGCGGGCCATCGCGGCGCCGACCAGGCCTTCGCCGAGACGGAACCGCCGGATCCCCTCGACCGCGGACGTGGCGCCCGCCTCCGCGCAGAGCGACGCGTGCTCACCGTCGTCGTCCACGAGCCAGAGCCGCGCGACGCTCGAGCCGAACAGCTCGACGCCCGCGTCCACGACGCCGCGGAAGACCTCGTCGACCGAGAGCGTGGCGGTGAGCGTCTGCGCGAGCCGCGTCAGCGTCTCGAGCCGCCGGCTCTTCTCGCGCGCCTCGGCGAAGAGCGCGGCGCGCGACACGGCGAGGCCGACCTGGTGCGCGACCGCCTGCAGCAGGGTCAGCTCGTCCTCCGGCCACGCGCGGGGCTCCCGCGAGATCAACGCCATCACGCCCCAGATCCGGCCGTCCGCGGTGATCGGCAGCGCGAGCTGGGAGCGGTAGCCGCCGACCCGGACCTGCTCGCGCACCTCCGGCGTGAGCACGCGCGACCGCGTGAGGTCGGTGACGACGTAGCGGCCGGTGCGCATGGCCTCGCCCACGTGGCTCTGGTCGAGCCGTCGCACGCGCAGGCGCTCGACGTCCTCCGGCGACAGGCCCCGGTGGGCGACGAGGGCCAGGGTCTGGGCGGCCTCGTCGAAGCGGAAGACGCCGCCGAACTCGATCCGCGCGAAGCTGCAGACGACGTCGAGCGTGCGCTCGGCGGTGACCGCGAGGTCCTCGCCGGTCCCCATCGTCTGCGCGACCGCGTAGAGCGCCTCGAGCTGCTTGCCGCGCCGCTCGTCGCCGGCCGGCCGGGCGCCGCGCGGACGCCGCCGGGGCGCGAGGAGCGCCGACGCCAGGACGCCCCCGCTCGCGGCGCTGAGCGAGACCGCCCACCAGAACCAGAAGCGCCGCGCGGCCGCCATGCGCCCGTGGTCGGGGACGAGCGCCCACAGACCGCCCGCCGCGTCGAGCGCATGCGCGTGCCACGTCTCGCCCGCGAGCGAGACCATCCGCGCGCGCGTCGCGGCCTCCCACCCGGTCGCGGGCAGGCCGGGCAGGCTCCCGGCGAGCGCGCGGTCCCCCGCGAGGACCACGAGCGCGGGGCGCGACGGCAGGCCCGCGAGCGGGCCGACGAGCGACTCGAACCTGCGGCCGACGACCACCGCGCCGACGGGCAGCGGGGCCCACCCGAGCACGTACACGCGGTCACCCACGACGCCGAGCCGCGCCACGGGCTCCGCGGACCGCGGCAACGCCGGCAGCGGGACCCGCGGCGTCGCCGGGACCTGGACGAGGGGCGCGCCCGCCGCGTCGAGGACGACGAGGAGGTCGGCGACGCGCTGGAGCGTGAGGGCGGCCATCCGAGGCGACGCGCCGCGCGCGAGCGTGGCCCAGTCGCTCCGGAGCGCGCCCTCCCGGACCGCGGGGTCCTCGGCGAGCAGCGCCGCCTCGCGCCGCATGTCGCCCTGCGCCGAATCGACGACCGCGCGGACCGCGGCGAGGGTCCCCGCCAGGACCTCCTCGTCGCGCGCGGCGGTGTGGGACCGCCAGACGAGCGCCGCGGCGATCCAGACGGCGGCGAGGGCGACGGCGAGGCCGAGCCGGACGACGAGCACGCGCCGGATGGCCGGGCTTCTCAGCGTCGGTCGCCCACCCGGTGAAGCTTCAGGAGGTTCGTCGTGCCCGCCACCCACATCGGCGACCCCGAGATGATCACGAGGACGTCGCCCGGCGCGACCGCGCCGTCGGCGAGCAGCGTGGCCTCGACCTGGTCGATCATGTCGTCGGTGGTCTCCACCTTCCGGATCAGGCGCGACGACACACCCCACGACAGCGCGAGCCGCCGCTGCACCTCGACGAAGGGTGTCATGGCGATGATCGGCACGTCGGGGCGCGCGTGCGAGATGAGCCGGGCCGAGAACCCCGACTGCGTGAACGCGACGATCGCGCGGGCGCCCAGCTCGTGGGCCGCCGCGGCGGCCGCGTCCGACAGCGCCTCGGAGAAGCCCACCCCCACGCGCTCCCGCCGCCGGTGGCGGACCGCCTCGCGCAGCACCGCCTCCTCGGCCCGCTCGGCCACGCGCGCCATCACCTCGACCGCCTCGACGGGGTAGCGTCCGGTGGCCGTCTCGGCCGAGAGCATGATCGCGTCGGCGCCGTCGAAGATCGCCGTCGCGACGTCCGAGACCTCCGCGCGGGTCGGACGGAGGTGCGTCACCATGGACTCGAGCATCTGGGTCGCCACGATCACCGGCACGCTCGCGCCGCGCGCCCCCTGGATGATCGCCTTCTGGAGGTGGGGTACGTCCTCGAGCGGCACGTCCACGCCGAGGTCGCCGCGCGCGACCATCACCGCGTCGACGGCCTGGAGGATGCCGGGAAGGTTGGCGATCCCCTCGTGGCGCTCGAGCTTGGCGACGAGCGGCGCCCGGGCGCCCAGCGTCGCCAGGTAGTCGCGCACCTCGCCGACGTCGGCCGCCGAGCGGACGAACGACACGGCGACGAAGTCGACGCCGTGCTCGACGCCGAAGCGCAGGTCCTCGCGGTCCTTGTCCGTGAGGCACGACGTCGGGAGCTCGACGCGCGGGAGCGAGATACCCTTGTGGTCGCTCAGGCGCCCGCCGACGACGACGCGGCAGCGGACCTCGTCGGGCGTGGCCTGCTCGACCCGGAGCTGGATCATCCCGTCGTCCATCCAGATCTGGTCGCCGGGACGGACGTTCGCGAGGTACTCGGGGTGGTTCAGCGACGCGCGCGCGGCGGTGCCCTCCACGGGCCGCGCGCAGAGCGTGAACGTCGCGCCGGCCTCGAGGTCCACGCGCCCGCCGCCGGCCGGGCCGAAGGTGCCGAGGCGGATCTTCGGGCCCTGGAGGTCCTGGAGGATCGCGACGGGCCGGCCCCAGCGCGCCTCGCCCTCGCGGATGAGCCGGACCACCTCGGCGTGCTCGTCCGCGGTCCCGTGGGAGAAGTTGATGCGCGCGACGTCCATGCCCGCCGCGACCAGCCGGTCGAGCGTGTCCTTCCCGCTGCTGGCCGGCCCGAGAGTGCAGACGATCTTGGTCCGCCGCATGGGCCTACCCCGCCGGGAGGAGCGCGCCGAGGAACTGGCCCGTGTAGGAGCGCCCGGCCTGGCGGGCCAGGTCTTCCGGCGTGCCCGTCGCCACGACACGTCCGCCCTCGTCGCCCCCCTCCGGCCCGAGGTCGATGATCCAGTCGGCGGTCTTGATCACGTCGAGGTTGTGCTCGATGATCACGACGGTGTTGCCCTGGTCCACGAGCCGATTGAGCACGTCCAGCAGCTTTTGAATGTCGGCGAAGTGCAGCCCGGTCGTCGGCTCGTCGAGGATGTAGAGGGTTCTTCCCGTGGCCCGCCGCGAAAGCTCCGTCGCCAGCTTCACACGCTGGGCTTCGCCACCGGACAGCGTGGTGGCGGACTGACCCAAGCGGATGTAGTCGAGCCCTACATCATCAAGCGTCTGGAGCTTCGCCTTGATGACGGGCACCGCGTCGAAGAAGGCGAGCGCCTCGCGCACCGTCATGTCCAGGACCTCGGCGATCGACATGCCCTTGTAGCGGACGTCGAGGGTCTCGCGGTTGTAGCGGCGCCCCTTGCAGACGTCGCACGTCACGTAGACGTCGGGCAGGAAGTGCATCTCGATCTTCACGAGGCCGTCGCCCTGGCACGCCTCGCAGCGTCCGCCCTTGACGTTGAACGAGAAGCGCCCCGGCTGGTAGCCGCGCATGCGCGCCTCGGGGGTGCGGGCGAAGAGCGTCCGGATGAACGTGAAGACGCCCGTGTACGTGGCGGGGTTCGAGCGCGGCGTCCGGCCGATCGGCGACTGGTCGATGTCCACGACCTTGTCCACGCGCTGCGCGCCCTCGACCCTGTCGTGCGCCCCGGGACGCTCCTGGGCGCGGTGCAGCATCTGGGCGAGGGCGCGATACAGGATGTCGTTGACGAGCGTCGACTTGCCCGAGCCCGACACGCCCGTCACGCAGGTGAACGTGCCGAGCGGGATCTTCACCGGCATGCCCTTCAGGTTGTGCTCGCGCGGGTTGTGGATCGTGACGGCGTGGCCGCTGCCCTTCCGCCGCGCCTTCGGCACCGAGATCGCGAGCGCGCGCGCGAGGTAGCGGCCGGTGAGCGAGGCCGGGTTCGCCATGATCTCGTCGGGCGTGCCGACGGCGACGAGGTGGCCGCCGAGCTCGCCCGCGCCGGGGCCGAGGTCCACGACGTAGTCGGCCGAGCGGATCGTCTCCTCGTCGTGCTCCACGACCAGGACCGTGTTGCCGAGGTCGCGCAGGCGCTTGAGCGTGTCGAGGAGGCGCCGGTTGTCCCGCTGGTGCAATCCGATCGATGGCTCGTCGAGGATGTACAGGACGCCGACGAGGCTCGAGCCGATCTGGGTCGCCAGCCGTATGCGCTGGCCTTCACCACCCGCGAGCGTGCCGGCGGGCCGGTCGAGCGTCAGGTAGTCGAGGCCGACGTTCATCAGGAAGCCGAGCCGCTCCCGGATCTCCTTGAGCA
>DATFVL010000280.1 GCA_035260325.1 Candidatus Methylomirabilota bacterium
GCGTCGTCCATCGCGTCCACGAGGGGCTGGCGACAGACCGCGTGGAGCCGGTCGCGGAAGCGCACTACGCCCTGGATCTGCGAGGTCTGCCACGGCTTCACGGCCTCGAGCGGCCCCATGAACATCTCGTAGAGCCGGAGCACGTCGGCGCCATATTCTCGCACGATGTCGTCGGGATTCACGACGTTGCCCCGCGACTTCGACATCCGCTCATTGTCCTCGCCCAGGATCGTCCCCTGGTGCACGAGTGTCATGAACGGCTCGGGGTGTCGGACGTGGCCGAGATCGAAGAGCACCTTGTGCCAGAAGCGGGCGTAGAGGAGGTGGAGCACCGCGTGCTCGGCGCCGCCGACGTAGAGGTCGACGGGCATCCACGCGTCGTACGCGTCCATCGCCCAGGGCTTGTCGTCATCGTCCGGGTCGAGAAACCGCAGGTAGTACCAGCAAGAGCCCGCCCATTGCGGCATGGTGTTGGTCTCGCGCGCGAACCAGCGACCGTCGCGCTGGAAGAAGCGCCAGTCGCCGACGCGCGCGAGCGGGCCGGCCGGGTCCTCGCCCGGGTTGTAGTCGGCGAGCTCGGGCAGGCGCAGCGGCAGCTCGGACTCGTCGACCGCGAGCGGCTGGTCATAGCGAATCGTGTGCGCGGCCCCTCGCCGAGGGTCACCGGTCGGGTCAGCGAGCTCGACCGGAAAGTAGATCGGGATGGGCTCGCCCCAGTAGCGCTGACGCGAGAAGACCCAGTCGCGCAGCCGGTAGCTGATCGTGCCGCGGCCGCGGCCGAGCGCCTCGAGTCGGCGGACGACCGCGCCTTTGGCGGCGGGCGTCGCCAGGCCGTCGAACTCGCCGCTGCGGACGTTGACGCCGTCGTCGACGTACGCGGCCTCGAGCGCGTCGTGCAGTCGCCCGTCCGGGCTCACGACCTCGACGATCGGAAGACCGAAGGCGGTCGCGAACTCGAAGTCGCGCTGATCGTGCCCGGGGACGGCCATGACGGCGCCGGTCCCGTAGCCGCCAAGCACGTAGTCAGCCACCCAGATCGGCAGGCGAGCTCCGGTGATCGGGTGGATGGCCACGGCGCCCGCCGGCACACCGGTCTTCGTCTTGGCGAGCGCGACGCGGTCCAGCTCACTCTTGCGGGCGGCCGCCTCGGCGTACGCGACGACGGCCTCGCGCCGAGCCGGCGTCGCCAACGTGCGCGTCAGCTCATGCTCGGGCGCGAGCACGACGTAGGTCGCGCCCATGAGGGTATCGGGCCGCGTCGTGAAGACGGCGATGCGCGCGTCCGGGTGACCGTCGACACCGAAGACGATCTCGGCGCCCTCCGAACGGCCGATCCAGCGGCGCTGCGCGGTAAGCGTCCCCTCGGGCCAGTCGACGAGCGCGAGGTCCTCGGCGAGCCTATCGGCATAAGCGGTGATCTTCAGCATCCACTGTCGGAGCGGCGTGCGATAGACGGGATGGCCGCCGCGCTCGCTCTTGCCATCGACGACTTCCTCGTTGGCGAGCACGGTGCCGAGCGCGGGACACCAGTTGACCGGCACCGTCGCCTGGTACGCGAGCCCGCGCCGGAACAGCTGCAGGAAGATCCACTGCGTCCAGCGTACGTAGCCCGGATCCGTGGTGTCGATCTCCCGCGACCAGTCGTAGCTGAAGCCGAGCATCTTGAGCTGGCGCTTGAACGTCGCGATGTTGTTCGCCGTCGTCCCCGCGGGATGCTGCCCGGTCTCGATCGCGTGCTGCTCGGCCGGCAGGCCGAACGCGTCCCAGCCCATCGGGTGCAGCACGTCGTAGCCGCGCATGCGCCAGGCGCGCGCCATGATGTCGGTGGCGGTGTACCCCTCGGGATGACCGACATGCAGACCGACGCCGGACGGGTAGGGGAACATGTCGAGGACGTAGCGCTTGGGCCGGCCGCTCCGGCGCGTGGCGCGGAACGTCCCGTGCTCGTCCCAGTAGCGCTGCCAACGGGCCTCGATCTCGAGGTGGTTGTAGGCCATGTCCTGTTGTACCCCGTTGCGGTGGTGCCTGTCCTTCGCCAAAAACGTTGTCCGGGCCGCTGGCAAGCGCTTCGGGCGGAGGTGACCAGCTTAAGGACGGCAATGGCCCCTTGGTCGCATATCGCCGGTCGTGTGGTCTTGAACCAAGGTTCGGTAGGAGGCTTGCGGAACCAGACGGA
>DATFVL010000281.1 GCA_035260325.1 Candidatus Methylomirabilota bacterium
GCGGGTATCGGACTACACCGGTTTCTTCTATCTCGGCCGCCTGATCGAGTTCGGCGACACGAAGCAGATCTTCACGAGGCCCGCGGACGAGCGTACCGAGGCCTACATCACAGGACGGTTCGGATGAGCGCCTCCTCGCCCCGCACGGCACACCGCCACTTCCACGACGAGCTCTCCGAGCTCAAGGCGAAGCTCCTCACCATGTCGGGGGAGGCGCAAGACGCCCTCGGCCGCGCGCTCGACGCGCTCTTGAAGCGCGATCCCGGCCTCGCCGCGCAGGTCATCGCCGGAGACCGCGCGATCGACGCCTGGGAGCTCGAGATCGAAGAGATGGTGATCGACCTGCTCGCCACTCAGCAGCCCATGGCGCGCGACCTGCGGCTGCTCGTGGCGGCCACCAAGATCGCCAACGACTTGGAGCGCGTGGGCGACCACGCCGTGAACATCGCGCAGTCCGCCGAGCGCCTGCTCGGCGCCCGTCTCGTCGCCCCCGAGCCGGAGCTGCTCGAGATGGCCCGCCAGGTGCGCGCCATGCTGTCGGGCGCGCTCGACGCGTTCGTGCGCGGCGACGCGGTGCTCGGCCGTGAGATCTGCCGCCGCGACGACTCCGTGGACGCCCTGAACCGCTCCGTGTTCCGCATCCTCCTCACGCACATGATGGAGGACCCCCACATCATCGGCGCGGCGATGGACTTGTTCCTGGTGAGCCGCAACCTCGAGCGCGTTGCGGACCTGGCGACCAACATCGCCGAAGATGTCGTGTTCGTGGTGGAGGGAAAGACGATCAAACACCACGCGGAAGGATGAGCGCGCCGCCACGGTGCCGCTCCAGGTAGTCCGAGGACGCGAACAGGCGGATGAGCGCCATGCCGGCAAGGAAACCGCCGACGTGCGCCCAGAACGCCGTGCCGCCCTCGACCTGGGCCAGCGCCCCGACCGTGCCGAGCAGCAGCTGATAGAAGAACCAGTAGCCGAGCATCACGTAGGCGGGTAACGTCACGGTTGTCACGAAAAACCCGAGCCAGACGAGCGTGTGGACCCGCACGCGCGGGAACAGCAGCACGTAGGCCCCCATCACGCCGCTGATCGCGCCCGACGCACCCACCATCGGCACCGCCGAGTTGGGCGCGACCAGCATCTGGGTCAACGCCGCGATGACTCCGCACACGAGGTAGAAGACCACGAAGCGCGCGTGCCCCATCGCGTCTTCGATGTTGTTCCCGAAGACCCAGAGGAACCACATATTGCCGAGCAGATGGATCCAGCCGCCGTGCGTGAACATCGACGTCAGGACGGTCGACCAGTGCGGCTCGGCGGAGATCAGGCAGTGGAGCCCGGCGCCGAGCGGCACCGCCGTCCCGGGCGCCACGGTGCGCAGCAACTCGCCCGGAATCAGTCCCAGCTGGCAGACCGAGGCTGCCAGGGCCGCGTCATTGCCACCCGCGCCCTGAACGAACAGCCAGACGAGGACGTTTACCAAGATGATGCCGACCGTGACGACGGGGGTAAGCTCGGCGGGATTCTCGTCTTTGTACGGAATCACGCGGGCAATCTAACCCGCTCGGCCCAGCCCCGCTCTGCCTTTTTGGCACCTTTCGAGGGCACGCGGCTTGCTTGTGCGACGGGCAGCAACGTCTGCGCATCACCCTCAAGCTAAGGAGCACGTCGTCATGGCTGAGAAAATCATCGGCATCGACTTGGGCACCACGAACTCCGTGGTGGCCGTCATGGAAGGCGGCGACCCGGTCGTCATTCCCAACGCCGAAGGCGGGCGCGTCACCCCGTCCGTAGTGGCTTTCACCAAGGACGGTGAGCGGCTCGTCGGCCAGGTGGCGAAGCGGCAGGCGGTCACGAACCCCCAGAACACGGTGTTTTCGATCAAGCGCTTCATGGGTCGGCGCCTGAATGAGGTGACCGAGGAGATCAAGCGCGTTCCCTACAAGGTGGTCGAGGGCCCGAACGGCCTCGCCACGGTCGAGATCCAGGGCAAGCGCTACACGCCGCCCGAGATCTCCGCGATGATCCTGCAGAAGATGAAGCAGACGGCGGAGGACTACCTCGGCCACAAGGTCGAGAAGGCGGTGGTCACGGTCCCGGCATACTTCAACGACTCGCAGCGTCAGGCGACGAAGGACGCCGGTAAGATCGCCGGGCTCGACGTGGTGCGGATCATCAACGAGCCGACGGCGTCGGCGCTCGCCTACGGGCTCGACAAGAAAAAGGAAGAGAAGATCGCGGTGTACGATCTGGGCGGTGGCACTTACGACATCTCGGTGCTCGAGCTCGCCGAGGGCGTGTTCGAGGTGAAGTCCACCAACGGCGACACCCACCTCGGGGGCGACGACTTCGACGCGCGGATCATGGAGTGGCTCGTCGCGGAGTTTAAGCGCGACCAGGGGATCGATCTGTCGCGCGATCCGATGGCGCTGCAGCGTCTGAAGGAGGCCGCGGAGAAGGCCAAGATGGAGTTGTCCACGGTGATGCAGACGGAGATCAACCTGCCCTTCATCACGGCCGACCAGTCGGGGCCCAAACACTTGAACCTGACGCTCACCCGCGCCAAGCTCGAGCAGCTGGTCGACGATCTGGTGAAGCGCACCCTCCCGCCGATGCAACAGGCGCTCAAGGACGCGGGGCTCAAGCCCACGGAGATCGACGAGGTGATCCTCGTCGGGGGCCAGACGCGCATGCCCAAGGTCCAGGAGATCGTCAAGAGCTTCTTCGGCAAGGAGCCGCACAAGGGCGTGAACCCGGACGAAGTGGTGGGGATCGGCGCCGCGATCCAGGGCGGCGTGCTCGCGGGCGAGGTCAAGGACGTGCTACTCCTCGACGTCACGCCGCTGTCGCTCGGGATCGAGACGCTCGGCGGGGTCACGACGGTCCTGATCCCGCGCAACACCACGATCCCCACCAAGAAGTCGGAGATCTTCTCGACCGCCGAGGACACCCAGACCACGGTCGAGATCCACGTGTTGCAGGGCGAGCGCCAGATGGCGGCCGACAACCGGACGATCGGGAAATTCCAGCTCACCGGGATTCCGCCGGCTCCGCGCGGCGTGCCGCAGATCGAGGTCACGTTCGACATCGACGCGAACGGCATCCTGCACGTGTCCGCGCGGGACAAGGCCACGGGCAAGGAGCAGAAGATCCGCATCGAGGCCTCGTCCGGGCTCGGGGAGAAGGATATCGACAAGATGGTGAAGGACGCGGAGGCGCACGCCGCCGAGGACAAGCGGCGCCGCGACGAGATCGAGCGCCGCAACCGGCTCGACACCCTGGTGTATGAGGTGGAGAAGAACGCGAAGGAATGGGCCGACAAGGTCGACGCGTCGCTCAAGGCGCGGCTCGACAAGGCCGTCGAAGGCGCGAAGCAGGCGCTCCGCTCGGGCAACGGCGACGAGATCTC
>DATFVL010000282.1 GCA_035260325.1 Candidatus Methylomirabilota bacterium
CGCGAGATCCCCGCCGGGCCGTTCGAGCTCGTTTACTCGTGCGGCGCCATCCACTACATCGTCCGGCGGGCACGGGCCCGCCTCTTCCGCCGGCTCGAGGCCCTGACGCGCCCCGGGGGGTACCACGCCCACGTCGTGTTCACCGACCGCAGCATCTACGTCGAGAAGGGCGAGCGGATCGATTACTTCGCCGAGGGGGAGCTCGGCCGCGCCTACGCCGACTGGCACATCGTCCAGTCCGAGCCGCTGATGATCACCTGCGACCAGGACGGCATCCCGCATCGCCACAGCGTGGAGCAGTTCATCGCCAGGGAGGCCGGCCCGCCCCGCGATGTTTGAGCCCAACCAGCGGGTCAAGGTGAACCTGAGCGGCCTGACGATCAAGGGCGTGGCCTTCAGTCAGAACGTGCAGGAGGCGCTCGGCACCATCGTCAAGCAGGTCTCCGCCGAGCCCTCCGTGTATCTCGTCGAGCTGCTCTTCAGCTTCAAGGGCGTCAAGCGCGTGGAGGTCCCCGAGGACCGGATCCTGCGCGGATAGGAGGAATCCGTGGCAACGACGGTGGACGAAGTCCTCGCCCGCTTCCCCGAAGTGCCCCGCGACCTGCGGGACGAGCCGGTGCTCGCCGCGTACGTCGCCGCGTTCGGGCCGCTCCTCCGGCTGGCGCAGAAGCCGTCGCCCTGTATGGCCGGGGGCGGGGACATGGAGCACGTCTTCTACACGAGGCTCGTCAACGACCTCGCGATCTACGGCATCGGCCTCGCCCGGCGCGACCGGACGCTCGCGCGGCTCCAGGCGACGCTCGACCAGTGCCGGAAGCAGCCGGCGACGTTCGCGTGCACGCTCGTGCCGCGCAAGGCGCCCGGCGCGAAGCGGGCCGGCTGCTCCTGAGCGCGCGCTCGGGGCATTTTTCCCGCTTGCGGTACGCCCTAGACTTCCGGAGAATCAGGCGAGCCTCGATCCGGGATCTGCGGACGAGGCGGGTATCGAGCTTCGGCGCAGCGGCGCGCCGGCATCTGGCTCGGGCCGCGACCTTCGAAGGCCGTGAGTCCCGCGGAGACGGATCGTGGCGCGTCTCCTTTTCATCGTCTCCCGCACGCTCCCGGCACGATACGAGTACTTCAAGTACGTCTTCGCCAGCGAAACCGTGGACGTGATCTTCGATCGTCGAATGGGGGAGCGGCGTCGGCGTCGGGAGCCCGCCGCCGTCGAGCGACGCCGCGCGGAACGGCGCCGGCAGGACGTCACGCGGTCGCTTGAAACCTTGGGCTGGACCCTGGTGAGACGGTAGTGCTAGTGTCCCATCGTGCCGGCGGCGAGCAATCGAACCGTCATCTGCAGCGTGGTGTTTCTCGACATCGTCGCGTACTCGGAGAAGCCTGTCTCGGAGCAGAGCCAGCTCAAGGAGCGGCTCAACGAATTCCTCGCCGAAGCGCTGTCGGACGTCGCGCCCAACGACCGCGTCATCCTCGATACCGGCGACGGCGCGGCGCTCAGCTTCCTCGGTGACCCGGAAGACGCGCTGTTCGCGAGCCTGAGCCTCCGCGACGCAATCGGGCTGCCGCAGATGGAGGAACCCGAGCTCCAGGTGCGCATCGGCATCAACCTCGGTCCGGTCAGGCTCGTAAAGGACCTCAACGGCCAGCTCAACATCATCGGCGACGGCATAAACGTCGCGCAGCGGGTGATGAGCTTCGCCGCGCCGGGCCAGATTCTCGTGTCGAGGTCCTACTACGAAGTGGTCTCCCGCCTGTCCAAGGACTACGAGCAGCTCTTCCACTACGAGGGGGCGCGCACCGACAAGCACGTGCGCGAGCACGAGGTCTACGCGATCGCCGCGGCCATCAGCCCCCCGCCGCGGCCGTTCCCGCCTGCCGGCCGGCACGCGTCGGAGTCCCGCGCGGAGCAGGGCGGGCTCGTTCCGCTTTCGCCGGGGGCGCGCCTGATCATGAAGGCGCTGCGACACAAGGCGTGGCTCGGCGGGGCGGTCGTCGCGGTCGCCATCGTCGTCAGCGCCGTCGGCCTGCGCGTGGGCCGCGAATCCGCCGAAGCGCCCCACGTGGAGTCGAAGCCTGCGCCGGCGCGGCCGAAGCCCCTGACGCAGCCTCAGGCGCCGGGACCGGCGGTCAGTCCAGGGAAGGAAGCGCGCGCCACCACCGCCGTCGGTCAGCCGGCGGGCCCGGCGGTGGTCACGTTCGCGATCACCCCGTGGGGCGAGATCTACATCGACGGCCAGCGGCGCGGCGTAGCCCCGCCGTTGCGCGACGTCGAGCTCAAACCGGGGAAGCACAAGATCGAGGTCCGCAACGGCGCCTTCCCGCCCTACGTGGAGTCGGTGGACGTGGCGCCGAGTGGCCGGGCGCGCATCAAGCACACGTTCCGATGACGATGGACACCGGGAAGGCGGCGGTCGCGTGGACGCTGGTGGCGCTCGCCGTGGTCCTCGGCGGATGCGGGTCCGGCTCCGGCCAGGGGATCATGAGCGTGTTCCAGAGCAAGGCCCAGCAGGATCTCTCCGCCGGCATCAAAGAGTACGAGGGCGGCAATTACGCCCACGCGGCGAAGCTCCTGCAGGCGAGCCTCGACGCGGGCCTGTCCCCCGCCGATCAGGTCAAGGCCCACAAGTACCTCGCCTTCGTTCATTGCGTCTCGGGCCGCCAGCGGCAGTGCCGGGACGAGTTCGGCGCGGCGCTGAA
>DATFVL010000283.1 GCA_035260325.1 Candidatus Methylomirabilota bacterium
CCCTCCACGCGATCGCGCGCTACGAGCGCGACCACGGGCTCCCGCCGAACGCGATCAACCGCGCGGTGGTGGCCGCGGGCGAGCGCGGCGCCTGGGCGCGGCTCGAGCGGGGCGAGCTGACCGTCGAGCGCTTCCTCGGGCCCTTCGAGGCCGACTGCCGCGCCCACGGCGTCGCCGTGAGCGGCGACCGGCTCATGGCCTACATCGCGTCGGCGGGCGTGGCGCGGCCGCAGATGCTGCGCGCGGTCCGCCGCATCCGCGAGCGCGGCCTGCGGGTGGGCGCCCTCACCAACAACTGGGCGACCGAGACGCCGCGGCCGCCGAGCCCGCTGCGGGAGCTGTTCGACGCGTTCATCGAGTCGCGCGCGGTCGGCATGCGCAAGCCCGACCCGCGCATCTACCGGCTCGTCTGCGAGGAGCTCGGCGTCGAGCCGGCGCGGACGGCGTTCCTCGACGACATCGGCGCGAATCTCAAGACCGCGCGCGCCCTCGGGATGACGACGATCAAGGTCGTGGGTCCCGACGCGGCGCTCCGTGAGCTTGGCACGCTTCTCGGCTTCGACCTCCTCGCCTGACCGGCGTCAGGCGTCGAGGAGCCGCGTCACGAGCGACGCCAGCCGGTGCGTCTCCGAGGGCACGAGGTCCATGAACCAGAGGGCGACGCCGTCGCCGTCGACGCGGGTCACGAGGGCGACGGCCTCGAGCGGCCCGCCGGCGTCGGGCGGGGCGAAGCCGACGCGCACCGTGCGGCCCGCCCTGAGGCGCGCGGCGGTCCGGACCTTCATGCCCAGCGCGGAGAGCTGCGTGCACGTGCCCGCCGAGCCGGTGCCCCGGTCGGACACGAGGCGCACCGCCAGGCTCACCGGCGCGCGCGGCGCCTGCCGCCGCTCCTCGCGGTGCGCCGCGCGCCGGCGCGCGCGCGCGTAGGGCTCGATCAGCTCGAGCACGACGGTGAGCCGCTGGAGCGTGACGGGCTTCCGCAGGTAGTCGAGCGCGCCGAGCCGGAGGCACGCGCGCGCCTCGTCCTCGGACGCCATGCCCGAGACGACGACGATGGGGACGCCGGCGGCGCGGACCTCCGGGTGCTCGAGGAAGGCGAGGCCGCTCATGCCGGGGAGCCGCACGTCGAGGAGGACCGCCTCGGCCTGATCGTGCTGGAGGTTCTCGAGGCCGCGCTCGGCGCTCTCGACGGGGATGGCCTCGTGGCCGAGGGCCGTGACGAGGTCGCGGAAGACCTCGCGGACCGAGGTCTCGTCTTCGACGATCAGCACCCGCATGACGCTTCCAGCTTACACGTCCGTTCCAGCTTATGTCGGGCGGGCTCCGCGGAGCGCGGAAAATAGCCGCGCGCTCGTGATCGGCGCCTCGCGGAGCGTCACGCCGAGGTCGGCCACGGCGTCCTCGACGGCGTTGACGATCGCCGCCGCGCCCGGGATGGCGCCGCTCTCGCCCACCCCCTTCACGCCGAGCGGGTTGATGACCGACGGGTGCTCCTCGAGGGCCACCGGCAGCGGCGGCAGCTGGTCGGCCTTCGGGATCGCGTAGTCCATGAGGCTCGCCGTGAGGAGCTGGGCGTTCTCGTCGTAGACGACTTCCTCGGCGAGGCCCGCGCCGATCCCCTGGGCCGCGCCGCCCTGGAGCTGGCCCTCGACGATCATCGGGTTGATCGCGCGCCCGCTGTCGTGGACGATCGCGTAGGCGAGCAGGCGGATCGCGCAGCTCTCCAGGTCGACCTCCACCGCCGCGGCCTGAGTGCCGAAGGCCCACGTGACGGTGTCGGGGTAGAAGTACGTGCACGCGTTGAGCCCCGGCTCGCCCGTGGGCTTGAGCGCCTTCGACTTCACAGCCGCCTGCGCGACGCGCCCGAGCGTCACGAAGCGGTCGGGCACGCCGGCGACGTGCGCGCGGCCGCGCTCGATCCGCACGTCCTCGGGCGCGCACTCGAGCAGGTCGGCCGCCACGCGCGCGGCGCGCGCGCGCACCTCGCGCGCGGTGCGCGCCACCGCGGGTCCGGCGTTCGCGGTGACGCGGCTCCCGCCGGTGCCCATGCCGAAGGGGAGGAGCGCCGTGTCGCCGGCGCTCACGTGGACGTCCTCGAACGCCGCGCCCAGCTCCGACGCCGCGATCTGGGCGAGCGTCGTCGCGTGGCCCTGCCCCTGGCCCGCGACGCCGATCAGGACGTAGACCTTCCCGCTCGGGTCCACGCGCACCGTGGCGCCCTCGAAGGGGCCGAGCCCCGTGCCCTGCGCGTAGCAGGCGAGGCCCACGCCGATCCGGCGCGACGTGGCCGCCTGCGCGCGCTGGCGCTTCCGCCAGTCGTCGTAGCCGAGCAGCGCGAGCGCGCGCTCGAAGGCGCGCGGAAAGTCACCGGGGTCGTAGGCGATGGGGACGCCGTCCTTGTACGTGAGCCCGGACCGGTAGGGCATCTCCTCGGGGCGCACGAGGTTCCGGCGGCGCAGCTCGGCCGGGTCGAGGCCCAGGCGGCGCGCCCCGAGGTCCATGAGGCGCTCCATCACGAGCACGGCCTCGGGACGGCCGGCGCCGCGGTACGCCGCGTTCACGGTCTTCGAGGTGACGACGCTCGTGCCGAGCGCCCGGTAGTTCGGGACGCGGTACGGGCCGGGCAGGTGGTTCACCGTGTTCGCGGTGAGCCCGGCGCCCTCGGCCGGATACGCGCCGACGTCGGCGAGGAACGTGTCCTCCAGCGCGACGATCGTCCCGTCCCGCGCGAAGCCGATGCGCGCCTCGTGCTCCTGCTCGCGGTCGTGGCCGAGGCTCGCGAAGTCCTCGCGCCGCGTCTCCACCCACTTCACGGGCCGCCCGAGCCTCAGCGCCGCCACGGCGACGAGCACCTCCTCGGAGTACACGGAGCCCTTCGGGCCGAAGCCGCCGCCCACGTCGGGGATCATCACGCGCACGCCCTCGACGGGGATGCCGAGGACGCCGGCGACGGCGTCGCGCACGCGATAGGGGTTCTGGTGGGACGCCCAGACGACGAGCGCGCCCGTGTCCGCGTCGCGGTAGGCGAGGGCGCCGCGCGGCTCGATGGGCACCGCGGCGAGCCGCGGATGCCTGAGCTTCGCGTGGACGACGACGTCGGCTCCGGCGAGGCCGCGCTCGGCGTCGCCCACGGCGCCGCGCACGGTCAGCGCCGCGTTGTCGGGCCAGCCCTCGTGGAGACGCGTCCGCGTCCGCAGGCCATCCGCCCCCGTCGCGATCGGCGGCAGCGGCTCGTACTGGACCTCGACGAGCTCGAGGGCGTCGGCCACGCGGTAGGCGCTCTCGGCGATCACGACGGCCAGCGGCTCGCCCACGTAGCGGGCGACGTCGCGCACGAGCACGGGCTGGGCGAACGGGCGGCCGGTGATCGCGCCCCCGATGGGCTTCGTGATCTCGTGGAGGTCCGCGGCGCTCCAGACGTCGACGACGCCGGGCAGCGCGCGGGCCCGCGACGCCTGGATCTTCACGATGCGCGCGTGGGGCTGGACGCTCCGCACGACGCCCAGGTGCAGCATGCCCTCGCGCCTCAGGTCGTCCAGGTACCGGCCGGCGCCCGCGAGGAGACGGCGGTCTTCCTTCCTGAGGGGCGAGGCGCCTATCATGGCGAGGAGAGTGTACATGGTCAGGCTCTATCTCGTGCGCCACGGTCGCGCGGCGGCGGGCTTCGGCGAGGCGCGGGACCCGGGACTCGATCCCGAGGGCCGGGCCCAGGCCGAGGCGCTGGCCGCGCGGCTCGCGCCCCTCGGCCCGTTGCCGATCGTCGCGAGCCCGCTCCGCCGGACGCGCGAGACCGCGGCGCCGCTCGAGCTGCGCTGGCGCCGCACGGCCCTGATCGAGCCTCGCGTGGCGGAGATTCCGTCGCCGGTGGAGGACCTGGCGCGACGCGGCGAGTGGCTCCGCGGCGTGACGGCCGGGCGCTGGGCGGCGCAGGCGCCCGAGCTCCAGGCCTGGCGGCGCCGCGTCGTCGAGGCGCTTGGGGCGATCCGCGAGCCGAGCGTGGTCGTGAGCCACTACATCGCGATCAACGTCGCGGTGGGCGCGGCGACCCGCGACGACCGCGTCGTCTCCTTCGCGCCCGATCATTGCTCGGTCACGCTCGTGGAGGTCGAGGACGGCGCGCTCCGCCTGATCGAGCGCGGCGCCGAGGCCGCGACGCGGGTGCTCTGATGGAAGCGCCGCGCCTCGGCCGGAAGCTGACCGCGGCGCAGCTGTCGGCGAACCTGGTGGGCGCGCTCCTCGCGTTCTCGTACTTCACCTTCATCGACTCCGTGCCGCTGCCCGAAGCGCGGAGCGTGGCCTCGGTCGCGTTCTTCATCGCCAGCTTCAGCCTCCTCGCGGCGGCGGCGTCCGTGTGGGCGAATCGCTGGGCGCGACCGCTGTCGAGCGCCCTGCCAGGGACGCTCGACTGGCCCGAGGCGCGGCGGCGCGCGGTGCTGCTCCCGTACATGGTGGCCGGAGTCACCGCCTGCGCGTGGACGCTTGCCGGCCTCATCTGGGGCGTCTTCTGGCCCCTCGTCCTGGGCCACTTCACGCCGAGCCGGGCGCTCCAGAGGATCTTCGGCATCACCTTCGTCGCCGGGACCGTCACGACGGCGTTCGTCTTCTTCCTGATCGAGCGCCTGTGGCGCCGCGAGCTGCCGCAGTTCTTCCCCGAGGGCGACATGAGCGCCGTGCCGGGCGTGATCAGGCTGCGGGTGAAGACGCGGCTGCTCGTGATCTTCCTGATGCTCGGGACCGTGCCGCTCTCACTCCTCGGCGTGCTCGCCTACCGCCGGGCCGTGGCGCTCCTCACGACCGACCCGGCGGCGGCGGCCCGGATGGTCGACAACATGCTCGTCACGATCGTCTTCCTGGTCGTCGCCGGCGTCGTCTCGGCGATCACGCTCGCGATCTTCGTCGCCAACAGCGTCGCGGCGCCTTTGCGCGACCTCCAGGCGGCGATGGGCCGGGTCCGGCAGGGCGATCTCGAGGCGAGCTGCCCCGTGGTGTCGAACGACGAGCTCGGCGAGGTCGCCGAGGGCTTCAACCGGATGGTCGGCGGGCTCCGCGAGCGCGAGTTCCTCAAGGAGACCTTCGGCAAGTACGTGAGCCCCGAGGTGCGCGACGAGATCCTCTCGGGCCGCCTCGCGCTCGAGGGCCAGGCGCGCGAGGTCACGATCCTCTTCGCCGACCTCCGCGACTTCACGCCCTGGGTGGAGGCGACGGACCCGCGGGAGGTCGTGCGCGACCTGAACCGCTACTTCACCGAGATGAACGAGGCGATCCGCCGCCACCGCGGGCTGGTCCTGCAGTTCATCGGCGACGAGATCGAGGCGGTCTTCGGCGCCCCGGTGGCCGACCCCGCGCACGCCGCGCTGGCCCTCCGGGCCGCGCTCGAGATGCGCGAGCGTCTCGCGCGCCTGAACGCCGAGCGGGCGGGCGCCGGCAAGCCGCCGCTTCGCCACGGCGTCGGGATCCACACGGGGCGCGTGCTCGCCGGCAACATCGGCTCGAGCGAGCGGCTCTCCTACGCGCTCGTGGGAGACCCGGTGAACCTCGCCTCGCGCATCCAGGACCTCAACAAGCAGCTCGGCTCGGACATCCTCGTGAGCGGCACGACGCGGGCGCTCCTCGACGGGACGTTCGCGCTGACGCCGCTGCCCGCGGTGCGCGTGAAGGGACGGTCGGTCGAGGTCGAGATCTACCGGCTCGCTTGAATTCATGGGGGGCTGCGACGGGCCCCCCAAGCCCCCCGACGCTCGCACACGCCCCGGGAAACCCGGGGCGCGGCTCGTTCACGGGCTCTGATCCCAGACCACGGGCTCGAGCGTGAGGCGGGCGCCGCAGCGCTCGCGCACCGCCGCCTGCAGCTCGCGCGCGAAGGCGACGACGTCGCGGGCGCGGGCGCCCTCGTGGCAGACGATGGCGAGGGCGTGGCGGCTCGAGAGCCCGACCGTGCCGTGCCGGTGGCCGCGCCGGAAGCCCGCGCGCTCGATGAGCCACGCGGCCGAGAGCTTCACCCGGCCGTCGGGCTGCGGCCAGCGCGGCATCGCCGGGTCGCGCACGCGGCCCTCGACCTCGGCGAGCTCGGCCGCGGTGACGATCGGGTTCGTGAAGAAGGAGCCGCAGCTCCGGCGGTTCGGATCGCCCGGGTCGTCGAGCACCATGGACTTGGCGCGCCGGATCGCGAGCACGCTCTCGCGCACGTCGGCGAGCGTCGGCGCCGCGAGGCGCCGCGCCTCCAGATGCTTCTCGAGGTCGGCGTAGCGCAGGGTCGGCGGGCCGCCCGGGCGCAGGCGGTAGCTCACGGAGAGGACGACCCAGCGGCCGGGCTCGCCGCTCTTGAAGCGGCTGTCGCGGTAGACGAAGCCGCAGTCGCGCCCGGCGAGCGTTGCGACGGCGCCCTCGCGCGTGTCGAGCGCGCGCACCTCGGTGACGGTGTCGCTCACCTCCTGGCCATAGGCGCCGACGTTCTGGATGGGCGTGGCCCCGACGAGCCCCGGGATCCCGGAGAGACACTCGAGGCCGGCCCAGCCGCGCTCGACGGCGCGACGGACGAGGTCGTCCCACGGCTCGCCGGCCGCCGCGGTCAGCTCGAGCGCGCCGCCGGCCTCGCGCGTGGAGACGCCGCGGAGGTCGATCTTCACCACGAGCGCGTCCACGCCCTCGTCGGGGACGACGAGGTTCGAGCCCCCGCCCAGCACGCGGAGCGGGACGCCGCGCGCCCTCGCCCAGGCGAGCGCGTCGAGCACCGCGGACTCCTCGCGCGCCTCGACGAACCAGCGCGCGGGGCCGCCGACGGCCAGCGTGGTGCGCGGCGCCAGCGGGACGCTCTCGCGCGGCGTCACCGGCGCGCCGGCGGGATGTAGCCGAGGAGGAGCACGGCGAGGTGGACGAGCAGGAGCTTGTTCCACGCGAGGCTCGCGTCGAGCGCCGCCTGCGGATCGGCGAGCTCGGCGCGGAAGAGGCGGGCCAGCGCGCTCTGCGCGAGGCTCATCGCGCCGACAATGAAGTGGGGCGGCACCACACCGCCCGGGCCGTGGGCGCGATGGCTGTGCGAGAGGCCGACCGCGAGGAGGTAGTAGGAGAACTCCTGCGTCGTCGCGACCTCGGCCGTCTGACGGAGCCAGCGCGCGAGGCTGTGCTTGCGCCGTTCGAGCCGTGCGGCGTCGGGCGTGCCGTCCTCGCCGAGGAAGAACCGCGCCGTCGCCGGGAACTTGAGGAAATGCGCGTAGAGCGCGTCGGTGAACGCGGCCTCGTGGGCGAGGACGACCGGCGCCGTGCGGCGCACCGCCTCCACGTCGGCCTCGCCGAGCTCGACGAACTCCATCAGCTCCCGGATGAACCGCGGCATGTCGGTCCCCGGGAGGTAGGAGGGCTCGCCCGGCGGCTGCGGCGCCGTCACCCGCGCTCAGGCCGTCCGGTTCTTGAAGTACGAGGACTTCAGCGCGATCTTGCCGCCCCTGAACGTGAACAGGTCGCAGCCCAGGACCTCGACACGCTTGCCGTCGGCGGCCGTGCCCGTGAACGTCCACTCCGAGCAGCCCCGGTCGCCCGCGACGAAGTGGCGCGCGCCGCCGAAGTGGGCGTCGGGGAACAGCTTGAACACGCGCGCGAACGCTTCGCGCACGCGCTCGCGCCCCTCGTAGCGCTTGCCGCACACCTCCGGGCCGGCGGTGGTCTCGAAGGCGCAGTCCTCCGCCATGAACGTCATGAGTGCGTCCACGTCGTGCGCGTTCCAGCCCTCGGCGAACCGCTCGAGAAATTCGACGCTCGGCATGGGGTCCTCCTCTGGTGTACGACTGTACAACACCGTCAGGGCTGGAGCCGCGTGGCGGTCCAGGGCCCGCCCCGGTAGCCCTCGCCCGCGCGGGCGAGCGCGCGGGTCCAGGCCGCGCGGTCGTGGGCGCG
>DATFVL010000284.1 GCA_035260325.1 Candidatus Methylomirabilota bacterium
GAGCCGCGTCTCGTAGAGCACGTTGTCGCCGAGCTCTCCGTGGATCAGGGGCGCGCCCGGCGCCAGCGCCGCCTCGGGATCGAGGACGGCGGGGAGCGGGGCGTACTCGACGCGGACCAGCGCCGCGGCGTCGTCCGCGGCGGCGCGCGACTCCGCCGCGACCGCGACGACGGGCTCGCCGACCCAGCGCACGCGCTCGACGGCGAGCGGGAGCATCGCGCCGGTCTTCATCCCCGTGTAGTGGAGGAGCACGCCCCGCCAGGGCTTGCAGAGCCGTCGCGCGTCGGCGCCGGTGAGCACACCGGCCACGCCCGGCGCCCGGCGCGCGCGGCCGACCTCGACGCGCGTGACGCGCGCGTGGGCGTGGGGGCTCCGGACGAAGGCGACGTGGACCATGCGGGGGAGGACCACGTCGTCCACGTAGCGCCCGCGCCCCGTCAGGATCCGCGGATCGTCGGGGCGCTTCGCCCGCGAGCCGACGTGCGGCACGCGCGGGAGTCTAGCAGATCGGCACGCCGGCATTGACACGGATGTGGACGCCCCCTATATTTGCGCCACTCAATTCCAGAAGAGCGGGCGCGCGCGCAACGGGCTCGAGGACGCGGATCGTTCGCGTCGTCGACGATCGGACGGTCGGGGACCGGGCGGATGGAAAGGGGACCGAGGATGCGACATCGCAGGCGCTGGACATCGTGCGCGGTCGTGGGGGCTCTGAGCGTGACCTTGGTGCTCTCGGCGGGCTGGGGGGCGGTGGCCCAGGGCGCCGAGCCCATCAAGATCGGCTTCGGCATGGCGCTCACCGGCGGGCTCGCCGCGAACGGCAAGGCGGCGCTGATCGGAATGCAGCTCTGGGCCGAGGACGTCAACAAGAAGGGCGGGATCCTCGGCCGGCCGGTCGAGCTCGTGTACTACGACGACCAGACGAAGGGCGCGACCGTGCCGGGCATCTACACGAAGCTGCTCGACGTCGACAAGGTGAACTTCGTCGTGTCCGGCTACGGCACGAACCTCATCGCGCCCGCGATGCCGATCGTGATGGAGCGCAAGCTCGTCTTCCCGGCGCTCTTCGGGCTCGCGAACAACGAGAAGCTCAACTACCCGGGCTACTTCCAGATCATGCCGGCCGGGCCGCGACCGGCGCTCGACTGGACCGCGACGTTCTACGAGCTGGCGATCAAGCAGACGCCGAGGCCCCAGACCGTGGCGATCGTCGGCGCCGACGCCGAGTACCCGCACAACGCGATGGCCGGGGCCCGGGAGAACATCAAGCGGCTCGGGTTCAAGCTCGTCTACGACAGCACGTACCCGCCGACCACCGTCGACTTCACGCCGATCGTCCGGTCCATCAAGGCGCTCGACCCGGACATCGTGGCCGTCTACTCCTATCCCCCGGACAGCGCCGGGATGGTCCTCGCGGCGCACGAGGTCGGGCTCCGGCCGAAGATGTTCGGCGCCGGCATGGTCGGCCTCCAGTTCGCCGCGCTCCTGACGAAGCTCGGCCCGAAGCTGAACGGCATCGTCAACTACGACTTCTGGGTCCCGGAGCCGACGCTCAGGTTCCCGGGGATCGAGGAGTTCTTGCAGCGCTACCAGGCGAAGGCAGCGAGCGCAGGGGTCGACCCGCTCGGATACTACCTGCCGCCGTGGGCGTACGCGTACCTGCAGGTGCTCGCCCAGGCGATCGAGGGGACGAAGAGCCTCGACCAGCAGAAGGTCGCGGACTACATCCACAAGACGGAGTTCGACACGATCGTCGGCAAGGTGAGGTTCGGCGCGAACGGCGAGTGGCTGCAGCCCCGCGTGCTCCAGATCCAGTTCCAGGGCATCGAGACGACCGACATCGAGCAGTTCAAGCAGCCCGGCAAGCGCCCGGTGCTGTACCCGGAGAAGTACAAGTCCGGCAACCTGATCTATCCGTACGCGAAGGCGAAGATCCAGTAGGCGCGTCGTGAGTCGCCCGCCGGACGAGCGCGCGCCCGCGGATGCACGGGCCGCGGGCGCGCGCCGCCGGCCCGGCTGCCCGTGCTGAGCCTCGACCTGCTCGCGAACGCCGTCGTCGCCGGGATCCTCCTCGGCGGCTTCTACGCGGCGGTCAGCCTCGGCGTGTCCATCGCCTTCGGGCTGCTCGACATCGTCAACATCGCGCATCCGGTCTTCGTCATGCTCGGCGCGTACGCGGCGTACGTCACGAACACCGCGTTCGGCCTCGACCCCATCGTCGCGGGCGTCGTCTTCACCCCCGTCTTCTACGGGATCGGCGTGGTCGTCTACCGCGTCTACTACGTGAGCTTCGAGAAGAAGGGACAGGAGTCGCTGCGCGGCCTCGTCTTCTTCTTCGGCGTGCTCTTCATCGTCGAGGTCGGTCTGACGCTGAAGTACGGCGTGGACTATCGGCTCGTCGAGGCGGCGTACATCGGCGAGAGCCTGCAGATCGGACCGGTCGGCATCGCGTTCCGCCTCCTCGTGCCGGGCGTCGTCGCCGTGTTGCTCACGCTCGCGCTCTACCTGTACCTGGGGAAGACCTTCGTGGGGCGCGCGATCCAGGCCGTCTCGCAGGACAGCCTCGCGCTCCGGCTGGTCGGCGCCGATCCCGTGAAGGTCAAGCGGGTCGCCTTCGGGCTGGCGATCGCCACGGCGAGCCTCGCCGGCGCGCTGCTCATCATGATCGGGCCCGTCGAGCCCTCGATGAACCGCGAGTACATCGGGCGCGTGTTCGCCGTCGCGGTCCTCGGCGGCATGGGCAGCGTCGGCGGGACCCTCGTGGCGGCGGTGATCCTCGGCGTCGCCGAGAGCCTGACGTCCACGTTCTTCGGCCCGTCGTGGTCGGTCGCGGTCTCGTTCGGCCTGCTGCTGCTCGTGCTGGCGGTCCGGCCGGCGGGATTGTTCGGGAGGTAGCCGGTGCGCGGGCGGACGTTCGGCCTCGTCGTGACCGGCATCGTCGTCGCGGGGGTCTCCTTCATGCGCCTCGGCGCGAACCAGTACTACTACTTCGCCGCCTACGTGATCCTCCAGTACGTCGTGCTCGCGACCGCGTGGAACATCCTCGGCGGCTACACCGGGTATGTGAACTTCGGCACGCCCGCCTTCTTCGCGCTCGGCGCCTACACGTCCGTCGCCCTCATCAAGGGCTTCGCGGCGCCCCTCCCCGTCCTGCTGGCGGCCGGCGCGGCCGTCGCCGGGCTGCTGGGCCTCGGGATCGGCTACCTCACGCTCCGGCTGCGCGGCGTCTTCTTCTCCATCGCGACGCTCGCGCTGGCGGTCGTGCTCCAGACCATGGCCGTCAACTGGGACTACGTCGGCGGCGCGCGGGGGATCTCCGTCGCGCGCCCGGCCCGCGTCCCGTTCTTCGGGAGCTACGTCGAGTTCCTCTTCGCGGTGATGCTGCTCCTCGCCGTCCTCGCGATCGCGGTCGCCTGGTGGATCGAGACGTCCCGGATCGGCCGCGGGCTCGCCGCCATCCGCGACAACGAGGAGGCGGCCGAGTGCATGGGCGTGCCGACGCTCCGGCTGAAGCTCATCGCCACGACGGTGAGCGGCAGCCTGATGGGCATCGCGGGCGCGCCGTTCCCCTACTACGTCACGTTCGTGGAGCCGGGCTCGGCCTTCAACCTCGACTACGCCGTCAACAGCCTCGCGATGCCGATGATCGGCGGCACGACGACGTGGGTCGGGCCCGTCATCGGGGCGATCCTGCTCGGGACCGCGCAGCAGGTGGCAACGGTGACGATCTCCTCCGCACTCAATCTGCTGATCGTCGGGATCATCCTCGTCGCGTTCGTGATCCTCGCCCCGGAGGGGATCCTCGGTCTCGTCCAGCGGCTCAAGGGCGGCGCGCGCGCGTGACGGCCGACGGCTTCCTCGAGGTCGAGAACGTCACGAAGCGCTTCGGCGGCTTCCAGGCGCTCTCCTCCGTCAGCCTGCGCGTGCGGAAGGGCGAGCGCTTCGGGCTCATCGGCCCGAACGGGTCGGGGAAGACGACGCTCATCAACTGCATCTCGGGAACGCTCAGGAACGACGAGGGGACGATCGTCTTCCAGGGACACGACATCACCGCCGTCCCCGCCCATCGGCGGACGCGCCTCGGCATCGCCCGGAGCTTTCAGATCCCGAAGCCGTTCGCGAGCATGTCGGTCCTCGACAACCTGACCATTCCCCTCGAGTACGCCGCGCGCGCGCGCGGCGCGGACGCGGTGGAGCAGGCGCAGGAGATCCTCCGCATGATGGGGCTCGAGGCGAAGGCGCACGCGGCCGCCGCGACGCTGACCCAGATCGAGATGCGCAAGCTCGAGCTCGGGCGCGCGATGGCGGCGAAGCCGAAGCTGCTCGTCGCCGACGAGGCGATGGCCGGGCTGTCGAGCGCGGAGGTGGACGACATCCTCGACATCCTCTTCCGGCTCAACGCGCGCGGCATCACGATCATCATGATCGAGCACATCATGCGCGCCGTCATGCGCTTTTCCGAGCGCATCGCGGTGCTCGACGCCGGCGAGAAGATCGCCGAGGGCGGGCCCGAGGCGATCCTCGCGAACGAGGCGGTCGAGCGGGCGTACCTTGGGCAATAGGCTCGTCGTCCGCGACGTCCAGGCCGGCTACGGCGCGGTGCGCGTGCTCCACGGCGTCTCCATCGAGGTGAACGACGCCGAGACCGTCGTGCTGCTCGGCACGAACGGCAACGGCAAGAGCACGCTCATCAAGTGCGTGCTGGGCATCGTGCGGCCGGACGCCGGCGAGATCTTCTTGGAGACGGACGGGCGGCGCATCGACCTCGTGGGCCGGTCACCCGAGGAGATCGTCAACCTCGGCGTCGCGCTCGTGCCCGAGGGACGGCGGCTCTTCCCGAAGCTCACGGTCGAGGAGAATCTGTTGATCGGTGCGTACCGGCCGGCGGCCCGCCGGCACATCGACCGCAACCTCGCGTTCTGCTTCGAGACGTTCCCGATCCTCCAGAGCCGGCGCAAGCAGCTCGCGGGCAGCATGAGCGGCGGCGAGCAGCAGATGCTCGCGATCGGCCGCGCCCTGATGGCGGCGCCCGCCGTCCTGCTCGTCGACGAGCCGTCGGTCGGCCTGGCCCCGGTGCTCGTCAGCCGCGTCATCGGCAAGATCAAGGAGCTGAAGGACCGCTACCACCTCACGGTGCTCATGGCGGAGCAGAACTTCAACCAGGCCACGAAGATCGCCGATCGCGGCTACATCATCGTCCACGGACGGATCGAGTTCGAGGGGCACAGCACCGCGGAGCTCCGCGAGAACGAGCTCGTCAAGAAGTACTACCTGGGGGTGTAGCCCGCGGCGCTAGCGCCAGGCCTCCGCGGCGTCGAGGGGCTCGAAGCCGAGCACCCGCCGCGCGTGGTCGAGGTCGCGGTAGCTCCACGTGTTGTTCGACACGGCGAAGAAGACGTCGAAGCGCAGCGTGTCCGGCGCCCGCAGGCACGCCTCGAGCATCCGCACGATGTCGCGCTGGCTGCACCAGACCGAGAAGTCGCGCGGCGCGCGCGGCCGGTCCTCCGCGGTGACGTGCCCGATGCGCACGCAGAGGACCGAGAGCCCGTGGGCGTCGGCGTAGTGCCGGCCGAGGGTCTCGCCCCACACCTTGCTCACGCCGTAGAGGCCGGCCGGGCGCACGGGCGTCTCGTGCGTCAGGATCGTCCACGCCCCCGCCTCGTCGTAGCGGCCCGCCGCGAGCGCGCTGTACGGCGGGTCGCGCTCGTACGCGCTCACCGTCGCCCCGCTCGAGGCGTAGACGACGCGGCGGACGCCCGCCCGGCGGGCGGCCTCGAAGACGTTGTAGGTGCCGACGACGTTGGCGCGGAGGATCTCGTCGAAGGGCGCGCTCGAGCCCACGCTCGCCGCCAAGTGCACGACCGCGTCCACGCCCTTGAACGCCGGCTGGATCGCGTCGAGGTCGGCGATGTCGGCCCGATGGCACGGGACGCCCTCGACGGCGCGGCGGTTGAGCGCGCGCAGCTCGAACCGGTCGGCGAGGTGCCGGCGCAGCGCGCCGCCGATGAGCCCGCTCATCCCCGTCACGAGCACGGCCGGCCGGCTCATCGGCGGCCCGGCGCTAGCCGATCGCCGTGTGGACGAGGTTCGAGACGAGCTCGAGCCGCTGCGCGTGCCAGGGGTCGGGCAGGCGGCTGTTCGTGAGGTACGCGAACGACACGCCCGAGTCGGGATCGCCCCAGCAGTACGAGGACCCGACACCGCCGTGGCCGAAGACGCGCGGCGCCGCGAGCGAGCCGAGGCCCCGGATCGTGTCCGTCGTGCCGCGCGTGTGCGGGCCGAGGCCGCGGTGCATCGGCATGCCCATGTAGCCGTCCACGCGGTCGCCGGTGAAGTTGCGCGTCACGTAGGCCACCGTCCGCGGCGACAGGAGGCGCACGCCGCCGAGCGTTCCGCCGTGGACCAGCATCTGGTAGAAAGCCGCCAGCGCCCGCGCGGTGCCGTAGCCGCCGCCGCCCGGCGTGCCGGCGCGGCGGAACTCGGCGTTGTTCTCGTCGGCGCGCTTGACCTGGCGCCGGCCGTCCGGCGCGGGCTCGTGCATGTCGGCGGCGCGGCCGTGCTCCCGGTCGGGGAGCCCGACGTAGAGCTCGCCGCCGAGGCCGAGCGGCCCCAGCACCTGATCGCGGATGAAGAGGCGATAGTCGGTCTTCGTCATCGCCTCGATGAGCGCCGCGGCCGTCCAGTGGGCGGCGCGGCCGTGGTAGTGGACGCGCGAGCCGGGCGTCCACTCGAGCGTGAAGCCGCACACCGTCCGGCGCAGGAGGTCGTGGTCCTCCCACGCCGCCTTCGGCACGTCGGCGTTCGGGAAGCCGGCCTGGTGCGTGAGGAGCTGGATCAGCGTGATCTCGCCCTTGCCGTTGGCCTCGAAGCCCGGCAGGTGGTCGGCGACCTTGTCGGTGAACGCGAGCGCGCCCCGCTCGGCGAGGATCCAGACGGCGCACGCCGTCAGCACCTTCGTGTTCGAGTAGAGGAGCCAGAGCGTGTCGTCGCGCGCGGCCACGCGCTCCGGGTCGAGCCGCGCGTCGCCGAGCGTCCAGACGAACGCGAGCTTGCCGTGCCGCGCGAGGGCCAGTTGGGCCGCCGGGTAGCGCCCGTCGGCGACGTGGCGCGTGACGAGCTCGTGCAGGCGGTCGAGCTGCCTCCCATCGAGACCGAGCGTGTCGGGCGAGGCGGAGTCGAGCGGGAATTTCATGGTCAGGTCTCCAGCTCCCGGTTCAGGCCGAAGTCGTCGGGCACCGGGGGGCCCCAGCGGTAGAGCGCGTCCTCCGCGGGGAAGTCGCGCGGCTCCCACGCGCACTGCTCGGGGATGTAGTCGAGGTCGTGGAAGTACTCGGCGAAGCTCCCCCACGGATCCCGCACGTAGTAGAAGAAGTTCGAGCCGATGACGTGGCGGCCGAGCCCCCAGCCCGGCGGCCGGCCGGCGTCGAGCATGCGCTGGGCGCCGAGCGCGATCTCGTCCACGCCGCCCACCTCGAACGAGCCGTGGTGGAACCCGGGCCCCGTCGAGGCGAGGAGCGCCAGGTTGTGGTGGTCGGTCGTGCAGCGCAGGAACGCGATGATCGTCTGGGAGCGGTCCGAGAGCTTCATCCCGAGGACGCGCGTGTAGAAGTCGAGCTGGCGGTCGAGATCGCCCGAGAAGAGCAGCACGTGGCCCAGCCGGCGCGGCGCGGCGCCCCGCCCCGCCTCGGGACAGCCGCGCCGGGCCTCGCGCGCGACGTGGCCGGGGCTGTTGAGCTCGAGCGGCGGGTCGGCGGGCGGCAGCACGCGGCCCTCGTTCTTCACGGTGACGAGGTTCCCGTCGGGATCGCGCAGCCAGAAGCCACCGTCCGGCGCGCCGCGCGGCGGGTCCACCTCGCTCACGCCGGCCCGCTTCACCGATTCGCGCGTCGCCTCGTATTCGTCGCCGGGCGCGCCGAACGCGAGATGGTGCAGGCGCTTCTTCGGCCCGCCGTAGAGGAGCACCGACTCGCGGCGGAGCGGCGCCGGGCGCAGCCGGACCGCGTCGCCACGGCCCGACGCGTTCACCAGCCCGAAGGCCGTGTAGAACTTCTCCCCCGCCCCCTGGTCGGGCACCTCGAGCGCGTAGTGGAGCAGCGCCTTCACCGCCATCCGTCTTCCCTCCCCGCCGTGACGCCTGGCGCGGACTCTACCACGGCGCGGGCCGGCGTGCGATTGACACCCGCCGGGACGGCTCCTATGATCGGCGCCACCAAGGAGGACGCCATGGCGCTGAAAGTGCTCGAGCTCCACCACCACGGCATCCGCGTCGGCTCGACCGAGGCCGAGGCCGACAAGGCGCTCGCGTTCTACCGCGACGTCCTCGGGCTGTCTCCCGATCCCGGGCGGCCGGTCATCCCGACGATCCCGGGCTACTGGATGGACGTCGGCGGCAAGGCGCAGATCCACCTGATGGGCGTGAACGGCCAGTCGAAGTTCGCCAAGGGCCCGGGCAAGGATCCCTCGCTGCCGCACGTCGCGCTCGCCGTGCCCGACATCCAGGAGGCGCGCCGCGAGCTCGACCGCCTCCGCGTGGAGTACTGGGTGACCGAGGGCGTCGTCGGCCCGCAGTCCCTGCAGATCTTCATGCACGACCCGGCCGGCAACATGATCGAGCTCCACGCGGCCGGCACCTGCCGGTGCGACAGCAGCAAGCGCGGCGGCGCGGCCGTGAAGATGAGCTAGCCGTGGCGCTCACGCCCGAGCAGCGGCTCGTCGTCGAGCGGGTCGCCCGGCTCACGCGCGAGCGCATCGCGCCGCGCGCGGCGCGGTACGACGTCGAGGCGCAGAACCCGCTCGAGAGCTGGCGCGACCTCTGGAGCGAGGGCTTTCTCGCGGCCGCGATCCCGCGCGCGTACGGCGGCCTCGGGCTGGACATGCCGACCTACGCCGCCGCCATCCGCACGCTCGCCCAGGGCTGCGCGAACACGGCGATGACGCTCCACATGCACTCGACCGTCATGCGGTTCATCGACGCGCTCGGGACCGAGGCGCAGAAGCGGCGCTGGTTCGACGAGGTGGTCCGCTTCGGCAAGCTCTTCGGGAGCTGGGGCAGCGAGCCCGCGGTGAGCCTCTCGCGGACGTTCCTCATGGAGACCGCGATCCGGCGCGTGGACGGCGACGGCTGGCAGATCGACGGCGTGAAGCACTTCTGTACGATGGCGCACGGCGCGGCGTACTACATGGTCTGGTGCGCGCTCGACGGCGAGGCCGACATGGGCAAGGCGGTGCTCCAGGCGCTGGTCCCCGCCGAGACGCCGGGCCTCGCGAGCGACGGCCGCTGGGACACGCTCGGGATGCGCGCGACCTTCAGCCCGTCGGTGACCTTCACGAAAGCGCGCGTTCCCGAGGACGCGACGCTCGGCCGGCCGGGCTCGGCCATCCAGGTCGGCGTCGTCGAGGTCTTCGGGCTCGGCTACGCCGCGATCTACATCGGTGTCGCCGAGGCCGCGCTCGCGTTCGCCGTGGACTACGCGAAGAAGCGTGTCGTGCGGCCCGACAACGCCGCGGTCGCGCAGGACCCGACCGTCCAGCGCCACGTCGGCGAGCTCGACGCGCGCCTGCACGCCGCGCGCCTCGTGCTGGAGGACTCGGCCGCGCGCTGGGGCGAGGCCGACATGGTCGAGCGCGGGCTGCTCGCCAACCGCGCCAAGTTCGTCGCGACGGAGGTCGCGCTCGAGGTCACCTCGCGCGTCGTCCAGGTGGTCGGCGGCCGCGGCGCCTACCGGGAGTTCCCCGCCGAGCGCGCCTTCCGCGACGTCCGCACGGCGACGCTCATGCCGCCCACGGTGGACCGGATGCTCGAGGCGATCGGCAAGAGCGCGCTCGGCATCCAGGAGGGCATGTTCCGCATCAGCGGGGGACCGCAGGGCGCGTAGCGCCTGCGCGCCGGGAGACCACGCGTGTTCCCGCTCCCGCCGCTGACCGACGAGCAGCGCTCGATCATCGACCGCGCGGCCGCGCTCGCGCGCGAGCGGTTCGCGCCGCGCGCGGCGACGTACGACGCCGAGGCGTCGTTCCCCTACGAGAACTTCGCCGACCTCCGGGCGGCGGGGCTCCTCGCGCTCACCGTGCCCAAGGAGTACGGGGGCGTCGGCGCCGACCCGATCGCGTACGCGCACGCGCTCCGCGAGATCGCGAAGGGCTGCTCGGCCACGGGCCTCACCTTCAACATGCACTCGACGGTCACGACGTTCGTCGCGGCGCTCGGCACGGAGGCCCAGAAGCGGCGGTACTTCGCCGAGGTCGTCGAGCGCGGCCGGCTCATCGCCTCGATCACGAGCGAGCCCGAGCAGAGCTTCCGCGACAAGTTCGTCTTCAACACCGTCTTCCGCAAGGTTCCGGGCGGCTACCACGTCGCCGGCGTCAAGCAGTTCTGCTCGCTGGGCGACGCGGCCGACTACTACTTCGTCACCGGGATCGTCGAGGGCGCGACGACGGCGAAGGACGGCGTGATCTCGGCGCTGATCCCGCGCGACGCCGCGGGTGTGAAGATCGAGGGCCTCTGGAACGCCACGGGCATGCGGGGCACGATCAGCCACACGATCCGCTACGACTCCACGGTGGGCGCCGAGAGCGTCATCGGCACACCCGGCTCGCTCCTCGGCATCGACCTCTCGGGCTTCGCGCTCGGCTACGCGGGCGTCTACCTGGGCATCGGCGAGGCGGCGTTCGAGTTCATGGTGGAGTACGCGAAGACGCGGACGCTCAAGCCCTCGACCGAGCCGCTGGCGCACCACCCGCTCGTCCAGCGCACCGTCGCCGAGACCGGCACCGCGATCCGCGCCGCGCGCCTGCTCCTGCACGACGCCGCGCGCGTGCGGATGACCGGCGACAAGGAAGCGACGATGCTCGCCGTCAACCAGGCGAAGACCTACTGCGCCGACGTCGGCCTGCTGGCGACCGAGAAGGCGATCCGCCTGGCCGGCGGGCGGGGCATCCTGAAGGAGCTGCCGCTCGAGCGCTGGCACCGCGACGCCCTCGCCGGGCCGGTCATGCCGCCCGCCAACGACCGCTGTCTCGAGACGGCGGGCAAGCTCCTCTGCGGCCTCCGGGCCGCGACGCTCGAGTTCCAGTAGGACGCGGCGCTCGGGCGGCGGGCCCGGGGCCTCCTCTCGGTCAGATCCGGATCAGGCCCGCGCACCGGCGCGAGCCGCAGCGGCAGCGAAAGCGCACGATGGGTCGGTAGCGCGGGTCGCCGTGCCCGATGACCGTCCGGTAGTCGCACGTGACCTCCTCGCCCTTCCGGATCCGGCGCAGGGCCATCAACGAGAGCGCGTACCAGCCGCGGCCATCGCCGGCGTTGGGCGCGCACGAGTGATTGACCCAGTAGCCCAGCGCGATCTTCCGCCCCCGCGGCGGCGCCAGGTAGAACCCGTGCTCGAGGTGGAAGCAGAATCGCTGGAACGACCGCGGGAGCGCCTTGACCCGGTGATAGGGCAGCACGCGACCGCCCGACACGATGAGCAGCTCGCCCTTGCGGATCGCGCGCCGCGCGAAGACGCCCACCTCGCGGTGGTTCACCCGGCGCAGCTCGAGCTTCACGCTCTGGTAGGAGTCGCTCACGAAGGGCACGGGCGACTCGCGGCCCTATGCCCGGGGCGGCGTCTGCCCCGCCCACTCCTCCCACCGGTCACGGCGGGGGAAGTGGAAGGCGAAGAGGCCGAGTGCGAAGGCGAGGAACAGGTAAAAGTCGGCGGAGCTACCGGAGACGAGGAAGAGCACCAGGCCGAACACGCCGACCGACTCGCAGAGCGCGAAGGTCACGATCGACGCGGTCTGGAGCCGCTCGCCGGGCCCGGGGCCGCCCGACCGCGGCGCCAGGAGCGCGCCGCGCAGGACGCGGATCAGCCCGGCGTCGGCGAGCGCCAGGGCGAGAAAGATCCAGCGCAGCATCTCCCACCACGGGACCTGGACGAACCCCCGGAACGGCGCGGACTGCCGCTTGATCAGCTCGACGAGTCCCGCGTAGATCAGGAGTGAGAGGATCATCGCGATCGCGATGATCCGGGTCGCGCGGAATTGCTGGTCGAAGGCGACCATCGCGGACCTTAACGGTACGGCAACGCCACGCGCAATTCAATCGCGCGCGTTCCCGCGCGACGCCTCGGCGGCGCGCGCGGCGAGCCACGCCTCGACGCCCGCACGGAGCGCCGCGCGCTCACCCGCGCCGAGGCCGGCGGGGTCGAAGCGGTACCGGTAGTGGAGCGCGAGGATCCCGGGCAGCGCCGGCGCGTCGGGCACGGGCGCGTCGGCTTCGCGCAGGCGCCGGAGCCACGCCGAGGCGGGCTCGGACGGCCGCCGCCCGAGGCCGCCGCGCGCGAGCTCGCGCTCGATCAGGTAAAACTCCGAGTCCTCCCCGGGCCGCGGCGCCCGCGGCGGCGCCGGGGCCGCCGCGGTCCGTCCGCCGACGCGCCGCCGCCGCCAGAGCCGCCACGCGAGCAGGAGGGCCAGCGGCACGAGGAGCCAGCCGAGCCAGCCGGCGATGCCGCCCTCGCTCTCGCCGTAGCGCCAGCGCGCGAACAGGTATTCCGCCAGCGCCCAGAGGTCGGTCGCCGACTCGAGCACGGGTGAGCCGGCTTCCTCGATCACCCATACGGGTGGGGTCGTGTCGAGGTCGCGCCAGGCGCCGTCCACCCACGCGAGCGTCCACGAGTGCGCGTGCCGCGCGCGCACGACCCAGGTCCGCTCGAGCCCGCTCCACTCCTGCACCGAATAGCCGGTCGCGTAGCGCGTCGGCACGCCCGCCGCGCGCAGGAGCAGCACGGTGGCGGTCGCGAAGTACTCGCAGTGGCCGGCGCGCGTGCGGAGCAGGAAGTCGTCGAGCGGGGCGACGCCGGCGGGCCGGCCGCGCTGGTAGGTCGAGTAGCGGAAGTTCGCGCCGAAGAACCGGGCGACGGCGGTCAGGCGCTCGGCCGGCGTCTTCGACACCAGGTCGAGCCCCGCGGCGATGCCGGCGAGGACCTTCGCCTGATGCCGCGGGACGGCCGTCTCCGCCGCGCCCGGGGGGCCGTCGAGGACGCTCGCCCCGCCGAAGCGCGCGAGGTAGTGCACGAGCCCGAGCCCCTCCTCGACGCGGACCGCGCCGAGCGGGTTCCGGCTGACGCCGACGGCGGCGAGCCTCCCGACCTCGAACGCGCCGTTCGGGAGCGCCAACACGCCCCGGCCGCGCGGCAGGTAGGCGGCGACGCCGACGCCCGCCGCCGGGCCGGGCGCGCCGCCGAACTTCCACGTCTCGCCGTCCGCCTCGGCCTGGACGGGCGCGAACGCCGCGCCCGTCGCGAACCATACCGGCGAGTTGAAGACGTTGTAGCTCGCCTCGCGCAGGAGGAGCGGCATCCGCACGCCCGGGCCCGGCTCGACGCGCAGGAGGATCCGGTCGGAGAGCTTCAGCTCGCCGAGCCGGCCGAGGGCGGTCGTGCTCCGGAAGGGATCGGCGTCGCGCCGCCTGACGAGGTTGAAGATGTAGTCGAACGCGGCCTGCTCGAGCTTCTCCTGCGCCCCGTGGAGTGCCGCCTGCCCGCCCCAGCCGAGCGCCATCACCGCGGCGAGGAGCGCCGCCCACACGGCGGGGTGGAAGCGCCGCGAGCGCTCGACCCAGAGCGCCCACGCCGCGAGCGCGCAGAGCGCCGTGTAGAAGACGGGCGTCCGCGCGTTGGCCGCGCTCGCCGAGAGCACGCAGAGCACGACGTACGGATAGGCGAGGTCGAGCGCGCCCGGCGCCGTCCCGGTGCGCGCGGCCTTGCGGCGGAGCGCCCAGAAGAACGCGCTGGCCGGCACGCGGCCCGCGGTCGAGTACGCCTGGCAGACGACCAGCAGCGCGACGAGGAGCGGCATCCGCTCGAAGAGCAGCGTGACCGCGCGCGGCCCCCCGACGGCGCGGAGCACGCCCGAGGCCCCGAAGAGGTACACGGCGTTGCCCGCGAGCAGGAGCGCGCACAGGTCGGAGACGCGGTTGAAGTCCGACCCCGCGAGGTCGAGCCGCCACCGGAGCACGCGCGACGCCTCGAGGACCGTCGCGACGAACAGCGCGGGCAGGAGGAGCCCGGTCTCCCAGCCCCAGAAGAGCACGGCGGCGCCGACGAGGAGCGGGGGCGTGCTCACAATCGGGCGAGCCCCTCGGCGAGGCGGCCGGCCTCGAGCCGGTGGACCTCGCCCGGCGCCTCGAGCGCCGGCGCGCCGGGCTCGACGACGACGAACGCGCGCACCGGCGTGCCGAGCGCGCGCAGCTGGTGGACGAACTGCCTGCGCGATTCGTCCCAGTCAAGGAGCACCGCCACGCACGCGCTCAGCGCGTCGTGGCGCTCGAGCACGGCGTGGTGGAGCGCGCGGAACGGCCGGTCGCGGCAGACGCGGACGCCCGCCAGGACCTCGAGCATCCGGTCGGTGTGGCCGAGGCCGCGTCCCGCCGTGAAGCAGTAGGTCTCGGCCCCGACGAAGAGCAGGTCGAGCAGCGACTCTCCCGTCTGGAGCGCGCAGACGAGGGACGCCGCGAGCGACACCGCGTCCTCGAAGCGCTCGCTCCCGTCCTCGGCGCCGAACGTGTCCAGCACGAGGGCGTGCCGCACGAAGAACTCGTCCTGGTACTCGCGCACGACGGGCTTGCCGAGGCGCGCGAGGCTCTTCCAGTGGACGCGCCGGAGCGGGTCGCCCGGCCGGTAGTCGCGCAGGGCCATGAACTCCTCGGAGTCGCCGACGGACTGGGCGAGCGCGACGCCGCCGGGCTGGTACTTGCGAGTCCCGGGCAGCGCCAGGTCCGGCAGCGCGTAGCGCTTCGGCAGGACCAGCAGCGACTGCGGCAGCGGCAGCGTCCGGAGGGCGTTCACGAGCCCGAACGGATCCGGCCGCGCGAGGGTCAGGCCGGTGAACTCGAGCCGCCCGCGCCGCCGCGCGGTGAACTCGATCCTCACCTCGCCCGCGTCGCCGGGCGGCAGCGGCGGCAGGGGCCGCGCGTCGATGCGGGCGAGCTGGTTCCGCCGGACGAGCCAGTCCCAGCGCGGATAGCCGACCTTCCGGTCGAACCAGTTGCGTCGCTCCTCGCCGGGCTCGCGCGCGGTCACGAACTCCTCGAACGAGGGCCGCGGGTCGGCCGTGTCCTCGAGGAGCACGAGGCCCCGCTCGGGCCGTCCCCCGCCGTTCGCGAGCACCACGCGGTATGCGGCGGGCTCGCCCGCGGTCACGAACCGCGGAAGCACGCGCCGCGCGGAGAGGCGCGGCCGGAAACCGAAGCGCCAGGCGAAGGCGAGAACGAGCAGCGCGAGGACGAAGGTGAAGACCTGGTAGGCCAGGGTGCGGTTGGTGTCGAAGCCCATGAGCCCGGCGGCGCCCAGCGCGCCGAGCGCGAGCTTGCCCGCGCCCGTGAGGCGGCGCTCGAGGCGATACTGCAGCGACGCCGTCGAGCGGAACAGGCGATACGTGAAGCGCTTCAAGCCGGCACGGGCACCTTCTTCACGATCTCCTCCACGAGCCCCTGCACGGTCACGCCGGAGAAGCGCGCCTGCGGGTCCACGACGAGCCGGTGGGCGACGACCGGCACCGCGAGCTCCTGGACGTGCTCGGGCAGGACGAACGCGCCGCCGTCGAGGAGCGCCAGCGCCTGGGCCGCCTTGATGAGCGCGAGCGAGGCGCGCGGGCTCGCGCCGAGCTGGACGCCCGGCGCCGCGCGCGTCCCGCGCACGATGTCCACGGCGTAGCGCTTGAGCTCGTCGCTCGCGCGCACCTCCCTGACGCGGCGCCGGAGCTCCAGCACGTCCGCCATCGAGACGACGGGCCCGAGCGCGTCGATCGGGTGGCGCTGTTCCTGCGCGGCGACGATCGCCACCTCCTCCTCGGGCGCCACGTACCCGAGCGCGAACTCCAGCGCGAAGCGGTCCATCTGCGCCTCGGGCAGCGGGTACGTGCCCCGGAACTCGACCGGGTTCTGCGTGGCGATGACGAAGAAAAGCTCCGCGAGCGGATACGACCGGCCCTCGATCGACACCTGCCCCTCGCCCATCGCCTCCAGGAGCGCCGACTGGGTGCGCGGCGAGGCGCGGTTGATCTCGTCGGCCAGCAGGATGTTCGTGAAGACCGGGCCCTCGTGGAAGCGGAAGACCTGATCGCGCTGATCGTACACGGACACGCCGAGGATGTCCGAGGGCAGGAGATCGGGCGTGAACTGGATCCGCTTGAACTCGGCGCCGATCGAGCGCGCCAGGGCCTTGGCGAGCGTCGTCTTGCCGGTGCCCGGGTAGTCCTCGAGGAGCACGTGGCCGCCGCTCGCGAACGCGGCGAGGAGCCGGCGGATCGCGGCCGCCTGCCCCTTCATGACGGTCTCGATGTTCGCCGCGAGCTTCCGGAAGGTGTCCTGGGAGCCCACCCGTCAATTGTAGGGCATAATCGTCGGCCGTGGCCGCCGAGACGTCGTGCGCCGCGTGCGGCGCGCCGCTCGCGGGGCGGAGCGCCTTCCAGTTCCAGGCCCCCGGCGGCGCGGCCGTCATGTGCGCGCGCTGCGCGCTCCGCCACCCTCCGATGCTCCGGCGCTCGCTCGGGATCGCGGCGATCGTGGGCACGCTCCTCCTGGCGATCAACCAGGGCGACCTCCTGCTGCACGGCGCATGGCCGCCGGCGCTCGCCTGGAAGGTGCCCCTGACCTACCTCGTGCCCTTCGTCGTGGCGACCTGGGGGGCGCTCGTGAACGGCCGCGTGCCGCGCTGACCGGGCTCAGGCGCGCTTCAGCTCGATCTCGACGAAGACGAACTCGAAGGCGTTCGCGTTCCGGACGTCGTGCTCGACGCCGGCGGCCCGGGCGTACGCGCGGCCGGCGCGGAGCTCCGCCACGCTCGCGCCCTCGCGCGCGGTGATCTCGAGCCGGCCCGTCGTGAGCGGCACGACCACGTACGCGTACTCGTGCCGGTGCCAGCCGGTGGCGGCGCCGGGCGCGAAGCGCCACTCGGTGACGCGGACGCTCGCGTCGTCGATCTGGACGGTGGGCACGGCGCGCGCGACGCTCGCCGACATGCGGTCGCCTCCTCCGACGGTGAGGTAGTATCACACACCATGAGCCGCCCTCCCGCGCCCACCGTCGGCGTCATCGGGCTCGGCTACGGCCGCGCCCACATTCCAGCGTTCCAGGCGGCCGGCTGCCGCGTCGTCGCCGTCTGCCAGCGCGACCAGGCGGCCGCCAAGGCCGTCGCCGAGCGCTACGGCGTGCCCGGCGTGTTCGAGCGCTGGGAGGACATGCTCGAGCGCGCCGCGCCAGAGATCGTCGTGATCGCGACGCCGCCCCACCTGCACCACGCGATCGCGCTCGCCGCCTTCGCCCGCGGCGCTCACGTCGTGTGCGAGAAGCCGCTCGCGATGACCGCCACCGAGGCGCGCGCCATGGTCGACGCGGCGGGGCGCGCGCGGCGCGTGGCGATGACGGGCTTCAACTGGCGCTTCACGCCCGCGATGCAGGAGCTCCACTCGCGCGTGCGCGAGGGCGCGCTCGGCCGGCCGCTCCACCTGGCGCTCCGCTGGCTCGGCGCGCGCTGGGCCGACGAGGGCGCGGCGGCCACGTGGCGGATGGACCGCGCGCAGGCGGGCCACGGCGCGATGGGCGACATGGGCGTGCACATGATCGATCTCGTGCGCTGGAGCTTCGGCGAGTTCCGGCGCGTCACAGCCCATGCCGGCATCGCCTACCCGTCGCGCTCGGCGCCAGGCGTCGGCCGGCCGCCCGACGCCGAGGATTACTGCACGGTGCTGGCCGAGCTCGTCTCGGGCGCGCAGGTCACGCTCACCGCGAGCCGCGCCGCCCACGGCGCGAACGAGCACACGCTCGAGGCGTACGGGACGCGCGGCGGCGTGCGCTATCGGCTCACGCGCGAGAGGCCGCGCTGGTACGAGGGCGAGCTCGGCGTCGCGGCGAGCGGGAAGAGCTTCGAGCCGGTGGCGCCGCGCGTGGCGGCGCCGGCCGGGGCCGGCGAGGGCGATCCGATGGAGGTCATCGGGAAGGTCACGATCGCGCCGCTCGTCGGGGAGCTCCTCCGCGCGATCGGGTCGGGCGCGCCGGCGTCGCCCTCGCTCGCCGACGGCCTCGCCGCGCAGGCGGTGCTCGACGCCGTCCTCGCCTCGCTCGCGCGCGGCGGCTGGGTGGACGTCGCGTAGCCGGCGCGCCGGCTACTCGATCTGGACGAGCGGCACGCGCACCTCGCGCCGCGCATTGCCGCGCGCGACGGTGAGCGTGACCGTCTTGCCGACGCCGACGGCCTCGATGGCGTCGCGCAGGTCATCCTCGGTCTTCACGGGCTTGCCGTCCACCGCGACGATCCGGTCGCGCACGACGTACCCCCGGTTCGTGGGCTCGAGACCCTCGAGCCCGGCGCGGCCGGCCGGCCCGTCCGGCGTGACCTCGGCGATCACAACGCCCTCGATCCCGAGCCGCTCGACCAGGTGGCCGGGCACCAGCATCACGCCGATGCCCGGCTGGACCGCGCGGCCGCGCGCGATGAGCTGCGGTACCAGACGGGTGACCGCGTCCACGGGCACGGCGAAGCCGATGCCGACCGAGGTGCCGCTCGGGCTGAACAGCGCGGTATTCACGCCGACGAGCCGGCCGCTCGAGTCGAGGAGCGGCCCCCCCGAGTTGCCGGGGTTGATCGCCGCGTCGGTCTGGATGACGTCGCGGATGCGCCGGCCGGTGGGCGAGCGGAGCTCACGGCCGAGCGCGCTGACCACGCCGACCGTGAGCGAGTGGTCGAGCCCGAACGGGTTCCCCACGGCGAGCACGCGCTGGCCCACGAGGAGGCTCCGCGAGGTCCCGAGCGTGAGCGGCACGAGCTTGTCGGCGGGCGCTTTGATGTTGAGGACCGCCAGATCCTTCTCGGGCGCGACACCCACGATCGTCGCGTCCCATTCCGACTGGTCGGCGAGCGTCACCGAGAACGCGTTGCCGTCCTGGATCACGTGGAAGTTGGTCACGACGTGGCCCTGACGGTCCCAGACGAAGCCGCTGCCCGTGCCCTTTGGGATCTGCTGGACGTCCATCGTGAAGAGGTCGCGCCGGACGGCGCTCTTCGTGATGAAGACGACGGAGCTCGAGGCGCGGCGGAAGACCTCGATGTTGCGCCGCTCCTCCGGGGTCAGGCCTTCGGGCAGGGGCGGGAGCGTCGCCGGGGGCCTGACGGCGGGCGCGCCCTTGGCGTCCTTCGGCGCCGGCGCGGGGGCCTGGGCGGGCGCCCGCCCGGCGGTGAGCCCGGCCGCGAGCACCACGCCGAGGGCCGTGACCAGGAGCCGACGCCGCGTCATCGCCATCCCTCCGTGACCGAGCATGCTACAGGCCCAGGAGCCAGCCGGCAACGCCGCCCGCGAGCACGACCGCCGGCGGCGGAACCCGCTCGGCCGTAAGGGCGAGCGTCGCGACGGCCGCCAGCGCGGCGGTCGCCGCGTCGTGCACGCCGCCGCGCGCCAGCGTGTAGACGCCGGCGGCCATGAGGCCGAGGCCCACGGGCGCGAGCCCCTGCTCGGCGGCGAGCGCCCACGGGTGCGTGCGCAGGCGCTCCCACCGCCGCGCGATGAACGCGGTGAGCGACGACGTCGGCAGGAACATCGCGAGCCCCGCGACGCACGCCCCCGGCACGCCGTACGCGCGGTAGCCGACGAACACGACGACGAGCATCGTGGGGCCGGGCGTGAGCTGGGACAGCGTGTAGCCGTCCACGAACTCGCGCGCCGTCACCCACTCGTGCCGCGTCACGACCTGGCGCTGCAGCTCGGGCACCACCCCGAGGCCGCCGCCGACGCAGAGGACGCTGAGCCAGAGGAAGGTCCAGGCGAGCGTCGCGAGGCCGCGCATCAGGCGCGCCGCGGGCGGTGCCACCAGAGCGAGACCGGCAGCACGAGCGCGAGGGCGAGGGGCGTGAAGACGTGGAACGGGCCCACGAGGAGGAAGGTGACCGCCGCCACGGCGACTCCCGCGCGGCCGCGGATCGACGCGCGCACGAGCCGCGCCGTCGCCACGAGGACGAGGCCGACGACGGTCGCCGCCATGCCGTGCATGACGTGCGTCGTCGCGGGCGCGAAGCCACCACGGAAGTAGAGGATGGTGAGGGCGAAGAGGATGACCGCGCCGGGCGCGACGATCGCGAGGAGCGCCCCCGCGCCGCCCGCCCAGCCGGCGAGCCGGCAGCCGAGCGCCACCGCGAGGTTGGCGAAGTTCGGGCCCGGCAGGAGCTGGCTCAGCGTGAGGTCCTGCAGGAACTCCTCGTGCCTGAGCCAGCGGCGGCGCATCACCACCGCGTCGTGGAAATAGGCGCTCCGCCCGCCGCCGAGGCTCGTGAGCCCCGTCCACGTGAACACCCGGATGAGGCGCGACACCGGGATCCGGTTCATCTCGCCCGCCCCAGGCTACACCACGCGCGGCGAGAGTGCGGCGAGCGCCGCACCGGCCGCCGCGGCGAAGAGGACGACGAGCCACGGCGGCCACTTCCAGAACGCGAGGAGCCCGAACGCCGCGAGCGCCAGCGCGACGTCGGCGGGCCCCGCGATTGCGCTCGTCCACACCGGCCGGTAGAGCGCCGCGAGCAGGAGACCCACGACCGCGGCGTTGATCCCCGCGAGCGCCCCCTGGAAGCCGGCGCGCCGCCGGAGCGCGTTCCAGAACGGCAGGGCGCCCACGACGAGGAGGAACGCCGGCAGGAAGATCGCGACGAGCGCCCACGCCGCGCCCGCGACGCCGTTCGGCGGCGCCGCGCGCACGGCGCCGAGGTAGGCGGCGAACGTGAAGAGCGGGCCGGGCACGGCCTGCGCCGCGCCGTAGCCGGCGACGAACTCGGAGTTCGACACCCAGCCCGGAGGGACCACCTCGGCCTGGAGCAGCGGGAGCACCACGTGGCCGCCGCCGAACACGAGCGAGCCCACGCGGAAGAAGCTGTCGAAGACCTCGAGCGCCGGGCCGGGCGCGAGGCGCCGCGCGAGCGGGAGCCCGACGAGCAGCCCCCCGAACACGACCCACGCGGCGACCGCGAGCCGCCGGCCGACCGGGACGCGCAGGTCGAGCTCGCGCGGCACGCCCGCGCTCGGGAGCGCACGCCAGCCGATGAGCCCGGCCGCCGCGATGATCAGCACCTGCACGGCCGCGGTGGGCGACAGGAGCACGACGATCGCCGCCAGGAGGGCGAGCGTCGCGCGCGGGCGGTCGGGGGCGAGCGCCCGCGCCATGCCCCACACCGCTTGAGCGACGACCGCGACCGCCACCACCTTGAGCCCGTGCAGCCAGCCCGCGTCGCCGACGCCCGCCGCCCGCACGCCGTACGCGAAGAGGAGGAGCGCGACGGCGGAGGGCAGCGTGAACCCGAGCCACGCGGCGACGGCGCCCGGGAGGCCGGCGCGCAGCATGCCGACCGCGATCCCGACCTGGCTCGACGCCGGCCCGGGAAGGAACTGGCAGAGCGCGACGAGGTCGGCGTAGCTCCGCTCGTCCAGCCAGCGTCGGCGCGTCACGTACTCCTCGCGGAAGTAGCCGAGATGGGCGACGGGACCGCCGAAGGAGGTGAGCCCGAGCCGCGTGGCGACGCCGAGCACTTCGAGGACCGATCCGCGATGGGGGCGCTCGGACGGCGGCACGACGGTATCTTACGGAGGTTTCCGGATTATTCGGAGGTTTCCGGATTATTTCTCACCGGCGCTGATCGTTTTCTTCCCTGCGTCGCGTCGGCACCTCGGCTTATCCCCCTGATTTTCCGTCGCTGAAGCCGTGGCACCCGGCTTGCTCCGAATCCCGGTGATGCGCAGCGCGCACCGAGAGGTAAGCCCTGCCCGGCCGTGGCTGTCGCAGCCCGAGACCGACGCCACCGTCCGGGACCGTCGCCGGCTCCACCGTCTCCGGCAGGAGCTGGTGATCCGGATGGGCTTCGCCCTCTTCATCCTCGCCTTCCAACTCCTCTTCCACGTCAGCAGCACCGGCGAGAGCTCGGCCGTCGTCGTCCTCCCGGCGCTGCTCGGCCTCGCCCTCAACGGGCCGTACTACCTGGCGGCGCGCAGCGGGCGCTGGTTCCGCGCCCAGGCGTACGCGCGCATGTTCGTCGACATCCTGCTGATCAGCGTGGGCCTCTACAG
>DATFVL010000285.1 GCA_035260325.1 Candidatus Methylomirabilota bacterium
GCAAGCCGCTGGGCGCGATCGGCGGCGTAATCGTCCTGGCGCTGCTGGTCATGGCGGTCTTCGCGGGCCAGATCGCGCCCTATTCGTACGACCAGTCGATCCGCGGCTTTCGGATGAAGCCTCCGAGCGGCCAGTTCTGGATGGGCACCGACAACCTCGCGCGCGACGTCTGGAGCCGGGTCGTCTACGGCGCGCGGATCTCCGTCACCGTCGGGTTCGCGACGGTCGCCCTCGCCACGCTGATGGCCACCGCCATCGGCATCTCCAGCGCGTATCTCGGCGGCGCGTACGACATCGTGCTCCAGCGCGTCGTCGACGCGTGGATGTCGTTCCCGGCGCTCGTCGTCGTCCTGTCCCTGATGGCAGCGCTGGGACCCGGGCTGCCCAATCTGATCCTGGCCCTCTCCGTCCTCGGCGCCGCCAGCGCGTCCCGCGTGATCCGGGGCGCGACGCTGTCCGTGATGCAGAACTCCTACGTCGAGGCGGCCCGCGCGCTCGGCGCCAGCCATCTCCGCATCGTGATGCTCTACGTGCTGCCCAACGTGATGGCCACCATCCTCATCCTCGCGACCATCGGGCTCGGCGCGGTGATCCTGGCCGAGTCGGCGCTCTCGTTCCTCGGCTTCGGGATCCCGCCGCCGTACCCGTCCTGGGGCGGCATGCTGTCGGGATCGGGCCGCTCGTTCATGTACCACGCGCCCTGGATGGCTGTATTCCCGGGCGCCGCCATCTCGCTCGCCGTCTTCGGGTTCAACATGTTCGGCGACGCGCTCCGCGACGTCCTCGACCCGCGCCTGCGCGGCGCCGGCGGTCTCCGCGGCTAGGGCGTGGCGCCCGGGTTCGGATCTCCGCGTCAGGCGCGGGCCGGGGCGTCGGCGCCAGGCGCCGTCCGCTCGACGAGCCGGAAAAGCGCCAGGCCCAGGACCGTCGCCACCATCACGAGCGCGGCGAAGAGAATGGGCGCCGCGGGGCTGCCGGAGAGGTCGCGGACCGCGCCGGCGGCGGGCTGCGTGACCGTTATCGCCACGTAGAACACCGTGTAATAGACCCCGAGCGCGGTGCCCAGGCGCTCGGGCGCCACCGCCTTGGGCAGCAGCGCCATCACGGCGCCTGGCGGCGCGCCGATCACGAGGCCCACCAGGCAGAACGCCAGCAGCGGGTGCGGGAGCACAGGGAGCAGCATCGTGACCAGCCCGGCGATGACGCTGCCAGCGACGATGACCAGGTTTGGCCGGCCGAGACGGTCGGTCAGCAGCCCGCCGACGGGCACCGAGAGGATCGTCACCCAGATGGCGAGGCTCACGGTGAAGCCGGCGTCACCGAGCGACGCGCCGCGGGCCATGAGCATCCCTGGGCCGAAGGCGATCACGGCGACCAGGCTCGCGTTGAAACAGCCCCAGGCGACGCCGGCGCTCGCCGCGAGTCGGACCTCCCGCGACGAGAGCCGCGCGGCGCGTGCCGCCGGAGCGGACTCGCCGCGCGGTGCGCGGGGCGGATCGCGGTAGGCAAAGGCGATCAGCACGAGCCCGAGCGCGGCGGCGAGCGCCGTGGCCACGATCGCCATCCGCCACGACGAGTGGGTGGCGACGGCGCCCAGCGTGGCGGCGGCCAAGCCGAGGCCGACCGGCCAGCTCGTGAGCATCACCGCCATCGCTGTCGACATCTCCCGCTCGGCGAACCAGTCCGCGACCATCTTGGCGAGCCCGATGTTCATCAGCACGGCGCCGCCGCCGCTCAGCAACCGCCCGGCGGCGGCGACCGCGAAGCCCTGGCCGGCGGCGGTGACGAGGCTGCCGACGACCATGAGGGCGAGGCTGCCCGCCACCACACGGCGCTCGCCGAAGCGCTGGCCAATCACGCCACCCGGCAACGCGAAGAAGACGCCGGGCAGCATGTAGAGGCCGATGAGCGAGCCGAGCTGCGCCCAGCTGAGCCCGAGCTCGGGGATGAGGAGCGGCCCCACGGAGGCGATGGACTGGAACTGGTAGCCCATCGACGTGCGCGTGAGGAAGACAATCGATAGCGCCACCCAGCGGTTGGCCATCTGCCGCAGATGATAGCGGACGGGGGTGTCCTCGGCCACGCCGCCTGCCACACTCGCCGGGTGGAGCCGAGCCTTCAATGATCGAGAGTCGTACGAGGTGAGGCTTGACGCGCTCCACGCGCGGGAGTACAGAGGGGGTACGGCGCGCGGAGGACGCTCCGCCCGCCGTTGTGGGCCCACGGAAGGCCAGGAGGTGTTGATGGAAACCCTGCCACCGGACCAAGCGGCTGCGCCGTCCGGAGCCTGCTAGCGGCACCGAACGGCGCCGAATTCGAGCAGTACCTGATCCCGGCGTGCGCCGGGACGCGCAGCCCTGACTGCGCACCACGAACAAGGGGATGCCGTGGGCGGGCCGAGCCCGCCCACGCCCCCGACACGATCGCCCTGCGAGCGCCCTGATGTCGACCGACCTTTTTCTCTCGTCCTCGGGTCTGGCGCTCGACGCGCTCGCCGCCGTCGTCCCGCCGTCCTGCCGCCGTGAGGTCGAGCGAGCGCCCGACCCCCGGCTCGAGAGCGACGCCGCGGTGCTCGAGTTCCCCGAGTGGCGCCCGCGCCGCCCCGCGCGCCACCTCGTGCCGTCGTTCAGCGCGCTGTCACCGGCGGACGCGGGCTTTCGCTTCGAGCTCTCCGTGCGCCGGGGCGTGCGGTGGTCGCCGTGGGTCGCCGGCGCGTCCATCGGGCCCGACCTCTTCCCGCCGCTCGCGACGCGCGAGGACGGGATCGCCGCCGAGATCGACGAGTTCACCGTGACGCCCGCGGCCGACGCGCTGCGCCTGAGGCTGCGCGTCGCCGCCGGCCCGCAGGCGCTCGACGCGCCCTGGCTCGTGGCGCTCTCCGCGTGGGATGGCGGAGCGGACGCGGCCGCCGCGGCGCCGGCGGGCGGCGCGCGGCTCGCGGTACCGGCGCTCTCCCAGATGGCGGAGGCCGAGGCGATCCGGATGCGGGTCTGCTCGCCGGCGAGCGTGGCGATGGTGCTCGCGTACCACGGGCGCCCCGCCGAAGTCGCGACGCTCGCGCGCGAGATCTTCCACCCGACGCTCGACTGCTACGGCGTCTGGCCGGCGGCGATCCGCGCGGCCGGCCGCCGCGGCGTCGCGGGCTACCTCCTGCGTTTTCCCGACTGGGGGTCCGCGGCGTGGTGCCTCGGCCGCGGGCTGCCCGTGATCGCGTCCGTCCGGTACCGCGCCGGCGAGCTCACCGGCGCGCCGGTTCCCGAGACGACGGGGCACCTGCTCGTCCTGACGGGCTGGGAGGGCGGCGAGGTCCTGGTGAATGATCCCGCGGCCCCGCATGCGGGCGAGGTGCCGCGGCGCTACCGGCTCGACGAGCTCTCCCGCGTCTGGCTCGAGCGCGCGGGCGTCGGCTACGTGCTCTTCACGCCGTCCACGTCCCCCACCGGCCGTTCTCCACGGCCGTGAGGAACTCGCCGACCTCCCGATTGACGCGCGCGGGCTCCTCGATGTTGACCGTGTGGCCGGTCATCGGCACGACCAGGAGGCCGGCGTTCGGGATGTGGCGGCGCATGAACAGCGACGGCTCGATGCACGGCTCGTCCTGATCGCCCGTCATCACGAGCGTCGGCACGCGCGGCTCGCGCAGCTGCGGCTCGAGCTCGAAGATGGTCTTGCGCTTCATGAGGATCCCGCGGTGTCCTCGTAGTCGATGTCGACGCCGTTGACGCTGGCCATGGGCATGGCGCGACCCTCCCCGGGATTGTCGCCGACTCGGGGTACAATGCTGGCTAGATGCGATTCTCGAGCATCCTCCTCGGCGCGGTACTGACGACGGCGTTGGCGGGCTGCGCGACCGACACCCACGAATGGATGAAGGTGAACCAGAAGTACACGACGGAAGAGTTCCGCCGTGACTATCGTGAGTGCTCGCGGGACGGCAAGCTCGACGACGAGTGCATGAAGAGCCGGGGCTGGGTCGCCGTCTCGCCGGGCAAGGTCGAGGAGAAGAAGATCGATCCGCTCACCCAGCCCGCCGGCCGGAGCGGCCGCCGCTAGTGCGGGCGCCCGGGCCGTAGCCGCGCCGCCGGCGTGAGCCCGCACGATCGTCTCTGGCAGATCTTCATCCTGCTGGCCGGCGTCATCGCGTTCGGCACCGTGGGCTACCAGCTCATCGAGGGCTGGGTCTTCTTCGACGCGCTCTACATGACCGTGATCACCGTGGCCTCCGTGGGCTTCCAGGAGGTCCACCCCCTGTCCACGGCGGGGCGGGCGTTCACGATCGGCCTCATCATCGTCGGCCTCGGCGTCGTCGCGTACGGGCTCGGCACGATCACCGCGTTCTGGGTCGAGGGCGACCTCTCGCACCTCTGGGAGAAGCGAACGATGGAGCGACAGATCGCGGCACTGCGTGACCACATCGTCGTCTGCGGGGGCGGGGAGACCGGACGCCACGTGGCGCGCGAGCTCCTCCGGACTCAGCGGCCGTTCGTCTGCATCGAGGTCAACCCGGCGCAGGAGGACGCGCTCTCGCGGCTCGGCTCCGGGATCCTCTACATCCTCGGCGACGCGACGTCGAGCGAGGTGCTCCGCCAGGCGCGCGTCGAGACGGCGCGCGGCATGGTCGCGTGCATGGCCAACGACAAGGACAACCTCTTCGCGCTCCTCTCCGCGCGCGAGCTGAACCCGGCGATGCGTATCGTGACGCGCGCCGTCTCCGACGACGCCGGGCCGAAGCTCCTGAAGGCCGGCGCGGACGCGGTCGTGTCGGTGCCGACGATCGGCGCGCTGCGCCTCGCCTCGGCGATGGTGCGCCCGAACGTGGTGGACTTCCTCGACGCGATGCTGCGCGAGCCCGGCGCGATGCGCGTGCAGGAGGTGACCGTCGGGCTGGGGCTGGCCGGCCAGCCGCTCGGCGCGCTGAAGCTCCAGGAACGGACGGGCGTCATCGTGTTCGCGCTGCGCGACGCCGCGACGCATCGCCACGTCTTCAACCCGGCGGCGGAGCGCCCGCTCGCGCCCGGGGACGTGCTCATGGGTTGCGCGGACGCCGAGCAGTTCGCCGCGCTGGCACGGATCGTCACGGAGGGCTGAGCAGGAGGAAATTCGCGATCTTCACCGGGCTCGGCGGCACCGCCTGGGAGCAGGTGCGGCAGCTCTGGGGCCACGTGGAGGCCACGGGTTGGGACGCCGCCTGCGTGACCGACCACTTCATGCCGAAGACGCCCGACAGGGTCGGCGACACCCTCGAGGCCTGGAGCACCCCGGCGGCGCTTACACGGTCGGCGAGCGCCTCGCGCCTCGACGAGGCGTGTCAGGTGAAAAGGCGACCTTCAAGGGTCGCTACTACCAGCTCGCCGACGCGCCGCTCGCGCCGAAGCCGGTCCAGCGGCCGCACCCCGAGCTGATGATCGGCGGCGGCGGCCCGCGATCCGAAGACGCTCGCGCGCTCGGCGAACATGCCGCTCCTGCTCACCGACGACGCCGCGGAGGTCGAGAAGCTCAAGGCGGCGGTCGGGCGCCGCATGGGCATGGCGCCCGAGGTCGTCGAGGACGCGGTGCTCGCGGGCTCGAAGCGTCAGGTCGAGGACAAGCTCGGCCGGCTCCGCGCCGCGGGGGTGGACCCGCTGTTCGTGCCGTCGATGTTCCTGCCCAAGGACCCGCGCCCGCTCCTCGACCGGTTCATCGGCGAGATCGCCCCCGCGTTCCGCTAGCCGGCCGCCTCGGCGCGCTGCGCCCGGAGGTAGCGGTCGGCGAGGTTCGCGGCGAGCGCGCGCACCCGTTCGGCCTCGCCCGCGTCGGCGCTCAGCGCCGCCAGGCTCTCGGCCACGCGGATGCACTGCTCCACCATCTCCCGGTCGCCGAGCGCGCCGAACGCCTCGGCCGCCTCGAGCACGCCGTTGAGCGAGCCCTGCTGGCGCGCGCGGAACAGCGCCGTCCAGTAGGTCTCGCGCGCCCGCGCCTCCGAGGCCTTGCCGAATCCCGGGATCTTGCCGATGCGGAGCGAGGCCGCGGCGACCTCGACGAGACCGTGCCAGCCGGGCGTCCCGAGCGCGGCGGCGTAGGCGTTGCGCCACGCGCGCACCGCGACGGTCGCGTTCGCCTCACCGAGCGCCTGATCCATGGCGCGGATGTGTTCCCTCCAGGGGCCGGACGAGTCGTTCGTGCGGTCGATCATCGGCTGAGTCCTCCTTGGATCGTCGGATGGGCCATCGCTTCCACGATCGCGAGCACGAGAAACGCGAGCGCCAACGCGACGGCGACCAGCAGGCGGCGGCTCATCGGATGCTTCCTCCCTTGAGCGGTCCGGTCTGTTTCTCGACCTCGAGCTTGCGGGCATCCCAGCGCTCGGCGAAGGCGCGAACGCGGTCCGTGGCGCGCGCGTCGTGCGCCTGCGCCGCGGTCGCCCGCGCGATGGCGAGGCACTGCTGGACGACGGCGTCGTCGCCGAGCTCGGCGAACGCGTCGGCCACGCGCAGCACGCCGTCCACCGAGCCCTCCTGGCGCGCGCGGAAGAGCGCGACCAGATAGGTCTGGCGCGCCTTGGCCACCGCCGCCTTCTCGAACCCGCCGCGCGCGCCGAGCCGGCGGTAGGTGTCGCCGACGGCGACCAATCCCTGCCAGTGCCTGCTGCGCAGCGCGGCGGCGTACGCCTCGCGCCACAGCAGGAGCGCCTGGGCCTGATCGTTTCGTCCGAGCGCCGCGTCCACCCGGTCGAGCTGGGCCTGCCAGGCGACCTGCGCCTCCGCCGCGACCGCGTGACCGGCGAGCGCCTCGCTGACGACGCCAATGAGCAGCATCAGGCCGAGCATCGCGGCGATGGCGAGGATGAACTGCCAGGACCAGCGCTCCGACCACCGCGTCTTCATCGCCCCCTCCTCACTTCCCGCGAACACCTGGGCACGCCTCGGTGCGCCTCGCGTAAGTCCGTTCGATCCGGTGTGTCTGCTCAAGTGCGTGTCCACGGTCTGATACACAACGCAAGCCGGGGACCAGGGCGGGGCATCAGGTAAATCATGGAGTTACCGGAAACTGTGTCGCTGGTCAGCCTGGCTGGTGGTCAACAGTTGAACACCAGATTGACCAGTAAGGAGTAAGATCCAGTCGGTCATGAGGATTCTGGCCGACCTGCTGGGTGAGAGCGCCGAGATCGAGGCGATTCGCGACAAGGTCGGCCGCCTGCTCGCCCACCAGGACGTCCGCCGGCTCCCACCGGTCCTGATCGAGGGGGAGACCGGCACGGGCAAGGGGCTCCTCGCGCGGATGCTCCACCGGGCGGGCCCGCGCCCGGACGGACCCTTCGTGGACGTCAACTGCGCCGCGATCCCCGAGACCCTCCTCGAGGCGGAGATGTTCGGCTTCGAGCGCGGCGCCTTTACCGACGCCCGGCGCGCCAAGCCCGGCCTCTTCCAGACCGCGCACCGCGGCACGATCTTCCTCGACGAGGTCGGGCTCCTGCCGGAGGCCCTCCAGGCCAAGCTGCTCAAGGTGCTCGAGGAGCGGTCCGTGCGCCGGCTCGGGAGCACGCGCGACGAGCCCGTGGACGCGTGGATCCTCACCGCGACGAACGAGGACCTGCGCGGCGCGGTGCGCGAGCGCCGGTTCCGCGAGGACCTCTACCACCGGCTCGCGGTGCTCACGCTGACGCTGCCGCCGCTCCGCGGGCGCGGCGAGGACCTGCCGCGGCTCGCCGAGCACTTCCTCGCCCGCGCGTGCGCCGACTACGGCGTGCCGCCGAAGACGCTGGCGCCGGACGCGCGCGCGGCGCTCAGGACGTATCGATGGCCGGGGAACGTCCGGGAGCTCGGCAATGTCATGGAGCGCGTCGCGCTGCTGTCCCCCGAGCTCGAGGTGACCGCGCCCATGCTCGGGCTGCCGGCGCCGCCGCCCGCGCCCGAGGTCGCGCCCGCGCGCGAGGAGACGACGGCGTCGCTCGAGGACGCGGTGCGGGCCCGGGTCGCGGAGGTGCTCCGGCAGACCGGCTGGAACAT
>DATFVL010000286.1 GCA_035260325.1 Candidatus Methylomirabilota bacterium
CGAGCCGCTCCCGGATCTCCTTGAGCACCCGCCGCGCGATCGCGGCCTCGCGCTCGTTGAGCTTCAGGCCGCCGAAGAACGTGCCCGCCTCCTTGATGGTCAGGCGCACGACGTCGGCGATCGAGTGGCCCGCCAGCTTGAAGCCGAGCGACTCGCGCCGGAGACGCGCGCCGCCGCACGCGGGGCACGGGCGCTCGGCCATGAACTGCTGGATCTCCGCGCGCGCCTCCTCGGACGTCGTCTCCCGGTAGCGGCGCTCGAGGATGGCCACGACGCCCTCGAAGCCGCCGTCCTTCTCGCCGTGGAGGATCACGTCGCGCACGCCCCGGCGAAGCTCGCTCCACGGCGTGTCGAGCGAGAACCGGTGGCGCTTGGCGAGCACCTGGAGGGTCTGCCGGAAGTAGGTGGACTCGCGGCCGGCCCAGGGCGCCAGCGCCCCCTCCTTGAGCGAGCGCGCCGGGTTCGGCACCAGGCGGTCGGGGTCGAGCTCGTCGCGCGAGCCGATGCCGCCGCACTCCTGGCAGGCGCCGTACGGGCTGTTGAACGAGAACATCCGCGGCGACACCTCGGGGAGCGAGATCCCGCAGTCGGCGCACGCGAGCCGCTCGGAGAACAGCATGGGCTCGCCGGGCTTGCCCGCCTCGCTCACCGGCTCGACCTGCACGATCCCGTCGGCGAGGCGCAGCGCCGTCTCGAGCGAGTCGGCGAGGCGCGCGCCGAGGGTGTCGCGCACGACGAGCCGGTCCACGACCACCTCGATCGTGTGCTTGCGCTTCCTGTCGAGCTCGATCTCCTCGCCGAGCTCGCGGACGGCGCCGTTCACGCGGACGCGCGTGTACCCCTGGCGCTGGAGGTCGAAGAAGAGCTTCTTGTACTCGCCCTTGCGCCCGCGGACGATCGGCGCGAGCACGAGCAGCCGCGTCCCCGGCGCCTGCCCGAGCACGCGGTCCACCATCTGCTGGACCGTCTGCGCCGAGATGACGCGGTCGCACGACGGGCAGTGAGGCACGCCGACCCGCGCGAAGAGCACGCGCAGGTAGTCGTAGATCTCGGTGACGGTGCCGACGGTCGAGCGCGGGTTCTTCGACGTCGTCTTCTGCTCAATCGAGATCGCCGGCGACAGGCCCTCGATCGAGTCCACCTCGGGCTTCTCCATCTGCTCGAGAAACTGCCGCGCGTAGGCGGAGAGCGACTCGACGTAGCGGCGCTGCCCCTCGGCGTAGATCGTGTCGAAGGCCAGCGACGATTTCCCGGACCCCGAGAGCCCCGTGATGACGACGAGCTGGTCGCGCGGGATCTCGAGGTCGATGTTCTTCAGATTGTGCTCGCGGGCACCCCTGATGACGATCTTGTCGCTGGCCATGTCGAAAGCCTATTGTGTCAGCCCCGCGTGGTCCGGGCAACCCGCCAGGCGCGGGCCGCGACGAAGGCAACCGGCGCGGCGACGAGGGCCGGGTAGGCGCCCGCGGCGGCGGCCCAGCCCGGGAGCCGCGCGGCGCCCACCCAGAGCAGGACGAACACCACCGCGCCGGCGAGCGAGCCCGCGGCGCCGGCGCGCTCGCCGCCGCCGCCGGCGAGCCCGGGCGCCCAGGCCGCCGACGCCGCGAGGCCGCAGCCGGCCAGGAACACGCGCCAGGCGTCGGCGGGCCAGACGCTCGCCGCCGCCGCCAGCACGACGAGCCCCGCCCACACGAAGGACGCTCCCCGCGCCGACCCGCTCGCCGAGCCCGCGAGGCCCCGCAGCGCGCACGCGCCCGCCAGGCTCAAGACGAGCAGCGAGACCACGGCCACACCGGTGAGGGCGCGCCCGGCGAGGCCGGAGACCACGCGCGCGGGAAGCTCGACGAGCCCCGCCCGGCCCGGCGCGCCGAGGGCGAGGTCGGGCGCCGTGCTCGCCGCGTACACGCCCCACGCGACCGCCGCGAGCACGAGCACGAGCAGCAGCACCGGCGCGGCCCGCGCGCGCGCGGGCGCGGGTGCCGCCGACGCCCGCAGCATGACGAGGGCGCCGCCGGCGAGCGTCAGCGCCGCGCCGAGCGCGCGGGCCGCCGCCTGTGGCGAGCGGCGCCCGGGCGGATCGGCCCACTCGGCTCCCGAGGCCGGCGCGCCCGGCACGCGCTTGCCGGCCTCGAAGCGGACGCGCGCACCGGCCTCGAGCACCAGACGGTCGCCGGGCCGCAGCGTGAGCGCGTCGCCGGGTCCGAGCCGCCACTCGCGCGTGACGCGGGCGTCGCCCGTCTGCTCGACGATCCGGTAGGCGCCCGGGACGAGCGCGGTGACCCGGTGGGCCTCGCTGAAGTCGAGCGACTCGGGGCGGACGAACCCGCGCCCGTCGGTCACCCACACGCTGCGCTCGCCGAACGTGAACGCGGGCTGGGACGCCGCGCGGCTCCACGCGCTCCAGGGCGCGGCCCCGACCGCGGCCGCGACGACGACGACCGGGAGCACGAAGCCCGCGGCGCCCGCGAGGACGAGCGCGCCGGCGGGCGCGGGGCGCGC
>DATFVL010000287.1 GCA_035260325.1 Candidatus Methylomirabilota bacterium
CGCATGGCGGGGATGGCGTGCTTGGCGGTGAGGAACATGCTGTGGAGGTTGACGTCCATGACCCGGCGCCAGCTCTCCTCGCTCTCGTCGACGACGGAGCCGCGGCTGCCGATGCCGACGTTGTTGTCGAGGAGGTCGAGCCGGCCGTAACGCTCGAGCGCCGCCTCGACCATCGCGGCGCAATCGGCGGCGCGCGTGACGTCGGCCTCGACGGCGATCGCCTCGCCGCCGCCCGCCGCGATCATCTCGACCGTCCGCTTCGCCAGGGCGGCGTCGCGGTCCACCACGACCACGCGCGTGCCCGCCCGGGCGAGGAGGATCGCGGCGGCGCGGCCGTTGCCGATGCCGTCGCCGGCCGCGCCCCCGCCCGTCACGACGGCGACCTTCCCCGCGAGTCCCCAGCTATCGGGCACCTCGAGCGCCACGGCGCGGATTCTATCACCGGCGGCCGGACGCTTTACGACCGTCGGCCCCGTATCGGATTCGATGCATTGCCTTGTGTCGTGCCGCCGGGTAGCCTCGGGGCCATGGGGACGTTCAGGGTGCTGATCGAGATCGGCGACGCTGCGGGCGAGCGCTGGGAGACGGTCGAGGCGCTCGTGGACACCGGCGCGACCTACACGAGCGTGCCGGCGCCGCTGCTGCGGCGGCTCGGGGTGACACCCCAAGCGCGTGACACGTTCGTGCTGGCTGACGGCCGGCGCGTGGAGCGCGACATCGGGCAAGCCTGGATCCGTGTGAGCGACCGCGTCGTCGTCACGCTCTACGTCTTCGCCGACCCCGACGCGACGCCGCTGCTCGGCGCCTACGCGCTCGAAGGACTGCGGCTCGCGCCCGATCCCGTCGGCCGCCGTCTCGTCCCCGTCCCGGGACTGCTCATGGAGTTCGTGGGGTAAACTCCCCCTGTCGGGGAGGAGCCCATGGCCGAGACCGGCACGAGCGAGATCGTCTGGCGACCCACGAAGGAGTACGCGGAGCGCTCGCGCATCGCGCGCTTCATGCGGGCGCAGAAGATCGCGTCGCTGGAGGAGCTCCAGCGGCGCTCGATCGAGGACCCCGAGTGGTACTGGGACGCGGTCGTCCGCGACCTCGGCGTGCGCTTCACGCGGCCGTACACGCGCGTGCGCGACGTCTCGCGCGGCATCCAGTGGGCCCGGTGGTTTCCGGGCGGGCTCATGAACTTCGCCGACAACTGTGTGGACCGGAACCTCGACGCCGGGCGCGGCGACCAGCCGGCGATCATCTGGGAGGGCGACGACGGCCAGAGCCGTACGCTCGGCTACCGCGAGCTCGCGCGCGAGGTGAACCGGCTCGCCAACGCCCTGAAGCGTCTGGGAATCGGCGAGGGCGACCGCGTGGGCGTGTTCCTGCCGATGTCGCCCGAGGCGGCGATCGCGACGCTCGCGGTCGTCAGGATCGGCGCGATCTACACGCCGTGCTTCTCGGGCTACGGCGCCCAGGCCGTCGCCTCGCGGCTCCAGGACTGCGAGGCGAAGCTCCTGATCACGGCCGACGGCTTCTACCGGCGCGGCGCGGTCGTCCCGATGAAGGAGACGGCCGACGAGGCCGTCGCGATGTCGCCGAGCGTGCAGCACGTGATCGTCTACCGGCGGCTCGGCCGCGACATCCCGTGGGCCGCGGGGCGCGACCTCTGGTGGCACGATCTGGTGGCGAAGGAACCGGACCGGTGCGACGCGCTGGCGGTCGACGCCGACCGCCCGTGCCTCATCATCTACACGTCGGGGACGACGGGGCGGCCGAAGGGCGCCGTGCTCACGCACGGGGGCTTCCTCGTCAAGTGCGCCCACGACTTCGGCTACCTGATGGACGTGGGCCCGGGCGACCGGCTCTTCTGGCTCACCGACCTCGGCTGGCTCATGGGCCCGATGCTGATCACCGCGGGGCTCTTCCACGGCGGGACCGCCGTCGTCTTCGAGGGCGTGCCCGACTACCCGAAGCCCGACCGGCTCTGGGCGCTCGCCGAGCGCCACAAGGTGACGGTGATGGGGCTCTCGCCGACGGCGGTGCGCGCGCTCATGCCGCACGGCCCCGAGCACGTCCACGCCCACGACCTCTCGTCGCTCCGGATCCTCGGCTCGACCGGGGAGCCCTGGAACCCCGAGCCCTACCGCTGGCTCTTCGAGAACGCCGGCAAGGCGCGCGTGCCGATCATCAACTACACGGGCGGCACCGAGATCTCGGGCGGGATCCTCGGCTGCTTCCCGATCGCGCCGATCAAGCCGTGCTCGTTCGCCGGCCCCATTCCGGGCATGGCCGCCGACTGCTTCGGTGAGGACGGCAAGCCGGTCCGCGGCCAGGTGGGCGAGCTCGTCGTCAAGGCGCCCTGGCCGGGGATGACGCAGGGCTTCTGGAAGGACCCGGAGCGCTACGAGGACACCTACTGGTCGCGCTGGAAGGACGTCTGGGTCCACGGTGACTGGGCATACGTGGACGCCGACGGGTTCTGGTTCATCCAGGGGCGCTCGGACGACACGCTGAAGATCGCGGGCAAGCGCCTCGGCCCGGCCGAGGTGGAGTCCGTACTCGTCGGTCACCCCGCCGTCGCCGAGGCCGGCGTCATCGGCGTGCCCCACGCGGTGAAGGGCGAGGCGATCGTCTGCTTCGTCGTGCTGCGCCCCGGCGAGACGCCGGGCGACGCGCTTCGCGCTGAGCTCGTCGAGCGCGTCGCGCACCAGATGGGCAAGGCGCTCAAGCCCGAGCGCGTGCTCTTCACCCGCGACCTCCCGAAGACCCGGAGCGCCAAGATCATGCGCCGGGTGATCCGCGCGACCTACCTCGGCAAAGAGCCGGGCGACCTCTCGTCACTGGAGAACCCCGCGGCCGTCACGGCCATCACGGAGGCCCGATGAAGACGCGCGCCGGAAGGTGCCCGCGCGCGGTGGTATACTCCGGGTGTCGCCGTGGGGGGAGGATTCCTGAGAACCGGGTGCGGCCCGGGACCCCTCGAACCTGCTCTGGATAATCCCAGCGAAGGGAACACGGCGAGCGCGAGACCGAATGCGGCCGCACCCCACGAGGGTTGCGGCCGTTTTGCTTATGAAGATCGTGGTGAACGGCAAGGAGCACGAGGTCGCCGACGGCCTGAGCGTGGACGGCCTGCTGACGCACCTCGGCGTGAAGCGCGAGTTCACCGCCGTCGCGGTGAACCGCGAAGTCACGCCGAAGAGCGCCTACGCGGCGACGCGCCTCAGCGAGGGCGACAAGGTGGAGATCGTCCGGCCGATGGGTGGAGGTTGATCATGAGTGACACGAACCTGGTTCTCGGCGGCAAGGAGTTCTCGTCGCGGCTCATCGTCGGCACGGGGAAGTACTCGTCGATGGAGATCATGAAGGAGGCGCACGAGGCCTCCGGCGCCCAGATCGTCACGGTCGCGCTCCGGCGCGTCAGCCTGCCCTCGGGCGAGTCGCTCCTGGACCACCTCGACACGACGCGCTATACGCTCCTGCCGAACACCGCCGGCTGCTACACGGCCGACGAGGCGGTCCGCACCGCGTACCTCGCGCGCGAGGCCGGGCTCGGCGAGATGGTGAAGCTCGAGGTCATCGGCGACGCGCGTACGCTCTTCCCCGACGTCCAGGGCCTCCTCGAGGCGACGAAGACGCTCGCGCGCGAGGGGTTCGTCGTGATGCCCTACACGAACGACGATCCCGTCATCGCCAAGCGGCTCGAGGACGCGGGCGCCGCGTGCGTGATGCCCCTCGGCGCCCCGATCGGCTCGGGCCTCGGCATCCGCAACCCGTACAACATCAAGATCATCCTCGAGACGGTCACGGTCCCCGTCATCGTGGACGCGGGCGTCGGCACCGCGTCGGACGCCGCGATCGCGATGGAGCTCGGCTGCGACGGTGTCCTCATGAACACGGCGATCGCGGGCGCCCGCGACGCCGTCGAGATGGCGCGGGCGATGAGGCTCGCCGTCGAGGCGGGACGGCTCGCCTACCGCTCGGGGCGCATCAGCAAGAAGCTCTACGCGACCGCGTCCTCGCCGCTCGAGGGCGTGCCCGATTGGACGAGCTGAGGCTCACCCTCGTCACCGACCGCACGCAGACGCGCGGTCGCGAGCTCGTCACGCTCGTGGGCGAGTGCCTCGCCGCGGGGCTCCCCGCGGTGCAGGTGAGGGAGAAGGACCTCGGCGCCGCCGAGCTCGCGCTCCTGTGTCGCCGGCTACGCGGCCTCACCCTCGACATGCGGGCGCTCCTCGTCGTGAACGACCGGGTGGACGTGGCGCTCGCCGCCGGCGCCGACGCCGTGCAGCGGACGTCCACCTCGCTCCCCGTGAAGGACATCCGCGCCCTCGTGGACAAGCGCCTCCGGATCGGCGCCTCGGTCCACTCGCTCCCCGAGGCGCTCGAGGCCGAGATCGGCGGCGCCGACTGGCTCGTTTTCGGCCCGGTGTACGAGACGCCGTCCAAGCGCTCCTACGGGCCGCCCCAGGGGCTCGACGCGCTCGCGCGCGTCGCCCGGGCCGTGACGATCCCGGTGATCGCGATCGGCGGCGTCACTCCAGAGCGGGTCGGTGAGCTGAGACGCGCCGGGGCCGGAGGCGTCGCCGCGATCTCCGCCATCCTCGCGGCGGACTCGCCGGCCGACGCGACGCGGCGGTTCCTCGACGCGCTGGCCGCGTCGTGAGAGTTCTGGTCGTCGGCGGCGGGATCATCGGCTGCGCCACGGCGTACGAGCTCGCGAAGGCCGGCGCGGAGGTGGTGCTCTTCGAGCGCTCGACGCCCGGCGCCGAGGCCTCGAGCGCCGCCGCCGGGCTCCTCGCCCCGCTCGGCGAGTCCGCGCGGTCCGCCTTTGGCCGGCTCGCGCTCGCGAGCTGGCGGCTCTACCCCGACGTCGTGAAGGAGCTGCGCGAGCGCACCGGGATCGACGTCGAGCACGTGACGCGCGGGACCCTCTACCCGCTCTCGTTCACCGAGAAGGCGCCCGAGGCGTGGGCCCTCGCCCCCGAGTTCGGCGTCGAGGTGCTCGAGGGCCGGGCCCTCCACGAGCTCGAGCCGGCGCTCTCGCCGAAGGTGCAGCGGGCGGTCTTCGTCCGCGGCGACCACTGGCTCAACAACCAGCGCCTCGTCATCGCCTACGCCCAGGCGGCGGCGGGCGCGGGCGTCGAGATCCGCGTGGGCGCGAATGTGTCGCGCGTGGTGGTCGAGCGCGACCGCGCGCGCGCCGTCGAGGCCGGCGGCGAGCGCGTGGAGGGCGACGCGGTCCTCCTCGCCGCCGGAGCGTGGACGTCGGAGCTCACCGCCCCGCTCGGCGTCCGGCTCACGATCGAGCCCCGGCGCGGCCAGATGGTGGCGCTCGTCCACACGCCGCCCGTCCTCACGTACTGCGTCCACGGCGAGGCCTACCTGGTCCCGCGGCCCTCGGGCGAGCTCCTGATCGGCGCGACGGTGGAGCGGGCGGGCTTCCAGCGCGCGGTGACGGTGGAAGGGATCAGCTCCCTCCTGCGCGGGGCGATCGAGCTCGTGCCCTCGCTGCGCGAGCTCCCGATCGCGCGCACCTGGTGCGGGTTCAGGCCCTGGGCGCCGGACGGTCTGCCGGTGCTGGGCCCGTGGCCGGGGATCGAGGGGCTCTGGCTCGCCACGGGGCACTTCAGGAACGGGATCCTGCTCGCGCCGATCAGCGCGCGGGTCATGACCGACTGGATCACGACGGGCAAGCCCGGGCTCGAGGTGGGCGACTTCCTCCCCGCGCGCTTCGCGGGGCGCTGAGCGCGCGGCTCAGTTCTTCTGGCCCGACTTCCTGATGTCGAGCATCGGCGGCAGCATGCCCTGCACCGGCATCTCGGCGACGCGCGTGATGTTGTTCATGCGCTCCACGATCTCCTTGATGCGCTGGGCGCCGTCGGTGGCGCGCGCGAGCCACTGCGCCTCCTCGCTGTCCGCCGGGAGGCGCTTGCCGACCAGGCCGACCCCGCCCATGACGATCGTGAGCGGATTGTTGATCTCGTGGGCCGCGGCGCGGGCCAGCAGCGTGACCGCGCGCAGCTCGGCCGCGTCGCGGCGCGCCGTCTCGGCGGTGCGGCTCTCGACCACGTCCCGGAACAGGTAGGCGCCGAGCCCGATCCCCACGAAGCTCAGGGCGAAGAAGGGGAAGGCGACGGGGCGGAACAGCTCGAACCCGTGGGTGCCCAGCACCACGAACGAGAGGAACGTCACGGCGAACGCGGCGCCCGCCAGCGCGAGCGCGTGGCGCGCCTTGGCGCCGCCGCCGCGGCGCGCCCAGACGTGGACGAGGCTCGCCGCCACGCCGATGCCGACGATTCCGAGGACGCCCGCCACGGCGCCGGCGCCGCCGAGCCAGCTCCGGTAGCACGAGGCGACCGCGGAGGCCAGGAGCGCGGCGGGCCAGCCCTCGATGAGGCCGATGAGGGCGATCGGCACGGCCCGGGCGTCGATGAAGTAGCCTTCGCTGCTCACCTGGATGCGGGAGATCATCAGGACCACCGCGAGCCCGCCGAAGGCGAGCCCGCTGACGGCCTGATGCGCCCGCGAGTCGAGCCGGCCCCAGGGCCCGCGCCAGCGGAAGGTGTACGAGTAGAAGACGAGCCCGAGGACGAGGACGCCCGCGGCCTCCATCACGTGATGGAATTCCATGTTTTCCTCCCGTCCCTCCGGCACTATGGTATGCCGGACGAGGCGTTTTCCCGAAAGGAGCGATATGACGAGGGACGAGCTCAAGAAGCGCGTCTGGGCGGCGATCGACCGGCGGGGCGAGGAGATCATCGGGCTCGGGGAGCAGATCCGACGCCATCCCGAGCTCGGGTTCAAAGAGGTGAAGACGGCCCGCCTCGTCGAGGAGACGCTCGGGAAGCTCGGCCTGGCGCCTCGCACGGGCCTGGCCCTCACGGGCGTCCGCGCCGACGCGCCCGGGCGGGCGGGCGACGGGCCGACGTTCGCGGTCCTCGGCGAGCTGGACGCGCTGGTCGTCGCCGGCCACCCCGAGGGCGATCCCCAGACGGGCGCGGCCCACGCGTGCGGCCACAACGCTCAGGTCGCGGGGATGCTGGGGGCCGCGATGGGATTGCTCGACGCCAGAGCGCTGGAGCATCTGGCGGGCCGGGTCGCGTTCCTCGCGGTCCCGGCCGAGGAGTACGGCGATATCGAATGGCGCGTCGCACAGGCGCGGGCGGGGAAGCTCGAGTTCCTCGGCGGCAAGCCCGAGCTCCTGCGGCTGGGCCACTTCGACGACGTGGACATGGCGATGATGATCCACACGACCTCGCGGCCCGAGGAGGGCAAGGCGGGCGTCCCGGCGTCGAACAACGGCTGCATCGTGAAGACCGTGCGCTACATCGGCCGCGCGGCTCACGCCGGCGGGGCGCCGCACATGGGGATCAACGCCCTCTACGCCGCCCAGATCGGGCTCATGGCCATCAACGCGCTCCGCGAGACGTTCCGCGACGGTGACACGATCCGCGTCCACCCGATCATCACCCACGGCGGCTCGCAGGTGAACGTGATCCCGGGCGAGGTGCGGCTCGAGACCTACGTGCGCGGCCGGACGATGGACGCGGTCCTCGACGCCAACAAGAAAGTGGACCGCGCGTTCCGCGCCGGGGCGCTCGCGCTCGGCGCCAAGGTCGAGATCGAGACGCTGCCGGGCTACATGCCGATGACGTGCGACCAGCTCATGGCGCGCTGGTTCAAGGAGAACGCCGCGGCGCTGGTCGGCGAGGAGCACTACCGCCCGATCGGCCACCGGACGGGCTCGACCGACATGGGTGATCTCTCGCAGGTGATGCCCGTGCTGCATCCCTACGTCGGTGGCGCGCGCGGGAACGGCCACGGCGCGGACTTCGAGATCGTGGACAAGCCTCTCGCGTACCTGGTGACGGCGAAGGCCCTGGCCGCGATGGTGGTGGACCTGCTCGCGGACGGCGCCGCCGGGGCCCGCGAGGTCCTCCAGAAGGCGAAGCCGCCGATGACGCGCGAGCGGTATCTCGCCTTCCAGCGAGGCCTCGCCCGCCACGAGGTGTACGAAGGGTAGGGGGTGTACGGCAAGACGAGCATCGCGTTTCCCCGGCGCGTCGTCTGCCTGACGGCCGAGACCGCCGAGATCGCCTATCTCGTCGGCGCCGGCGAGCGCGTCGTCGGCGTCCCGGGGACCGCGCGGCGCCCCGAGGCCGTCCGCGAGAAGGCGCGCGTCGGCGGCTTCACGACCTTCCGCCTCGACCGGATCCTCGCCCTCGAGCCCGATCTTGTCCTCGGGTTCTCCGACCTCCAGAAGGACGTGGTGCGCGACCTGGTCGGCGCCGGCGTGGCCGTGCTTTGCACCAACCAGCGCTCCTTCGACGACGTGCTGCGCGCGATCCTCCTGCTCGGCGGCGCGCTCGGCTGCGAGGCGGCGGCGCGCGCGCTGGTCCAGGACATGGCCGACGAGGTCAGGCAGGTCCGCGAGTACTCGGCGGTGTGGCCCGACCGGCCGCGCGTCTACTTCGAGGAGTGGCACGACCCGCTCATTGCGGGGATCCGCTGGGTCTCCGAGCTGATCGAGATCGCGGGCGGCCGCGACGTGTTCGCCGAGCTCCGCGAGCAGCACGCGGCGTCCGGCCGCGTCGTCGCGCCCGAGGCGGTGATCGAGCGCGACCCCGAGATCATCCTGGCGTCCTGGTGCGGCAAGCCCGTGGATCGGACGCAGATCGCCACCCGGCCGGGCTGGGATCGGATCTCGGCCGTGAAGCGCGGCCAGATCCACGAGATCGCGGGGGAGGACGTCCTGGCTCCCGGGCCCTCGCTGATGCACGGTTTACGCCGGATCCACGAGGTGATTCAGGCTTTCCAAGCGGCTTAGAATTAGCCACTGAGAAAAGCTTGGGGCAGGGGGTGGCCCGCGCTAGCATTGGGACCTCCCCGGGCCCGGGGAGCCTGAGGACTGATGAAAGACCTTGCTCGCGTTCGCCCCGAGACCTTCTTCGCCGATCGCTTCAACGTCACAGCAGGGCTCATGGAAAGGGTGCTCGGCGGCAGCCTCATCGGCCGGGTGGACGACGCCGACATCTACCTCGAGTACTGTATCAACGAGGATCTGCAACTCGAGGAAGGGACGGTCAAAAAGGCCTCTCGCCACGTGAGCCAGGGCGCCGGCGTCCGGGCGCTCTCGGGCACCCGCACGGGCTACGCCCACACCGACGACATCTCGATCCAGAACCTCGAGGAGGCGGCGCGCCAGGCGCGCGCGATCGCCGACCGCGCGAGCGCCTCGGCGACGGTCGCCGTCCCCTCGCGTGGCAGGCCCCACGACCTCTATTCGCTCGCCGAGCCCCCCGTCGTCACCGACCTCGAACGCAAGCTCGCGCTCCTCAGGAACGTGGATGCCGCCTGCCGCGCGGCGGACCCGAGGATCCGGCAGGTGTTCGTCTCCCTCTCGAGCGAGCAGGTGGTCATGCTGATCGCGACGCCCGGCGGCTTCACCGTCGGCGACATCCGCCCGCTCACGCGGCTCAACGTCACGGCGATCGCGGAGGAGAACGGCAAGCGCGAGATCGGGTCTCACGGAGGCGGAGGCCGCGTGCCGCTCGACTTCTTCCTCGAGGGCGAGCGCTGGCGGCGCTTCGCCGGTGAGGCCGCACGCCAGGCGGTCCTGAAGCTCGGCGCCGTGGACGCGCCGGCGGGGTCCATGACGGTCGTCCTCGGCCCCGGCTGGCCGGGCATCCTCCTGCACGAGGCCGTGGGCCACGGTCTCGAAGGTGACTTCAACCGCAAGGGCACGTCCACGTTCGCCGGCCGCATGGGCCAGAAAGTCGCCTCGGAGCTGGTGACGGTCATCGACGACGGCACGATCGCCAACCGCCGCGGCTCGCTGAACGTGGACGACGAGGGCACGCCGACCGGGCGCACCGTGCTGATCGAGAAGGGGATCCTCACGGGCTACATGCAGGACCGGCTGAACGCGCGGCTCATGGGGATGACGCCCACCGGCAACGGGCGGCGCGAGTCGTACGCCCACCCGCCCATGCCGCGCATGACCAACACCTTCATGCTCGCCGGCGAGGACGATCCCGAGGACATCCTCCGGTCCGTCAAGCGCGGTCTCTACGCCGTGACGTTCGGCGGCGGCCAGGTGGACATCACCAGCGGCAAGTTCGTCTTCTCGGCGAGCGAGGCCTACCTGATCGAGGACGGCCGCGTCGGCGCCCCGGTCAAGGGCGCCACGCTCATCGGCAACGGCCCCGAGGCGCTCACGCGCATCTCTCGCGTCGGGCGCGATCTCGAGCTCGACGAGGGCGTGGGCACCTGCGGCAAGGAAGGCCAGTCCGTGCCGGTGGGCGTCGGGCTGCCGACGACTCGGATTGATGACATCACGGTGGGTGGGACGGCGGTATGAAGCCGGGTCGCGCCTGTCTCAGGCCACCCACGGTCGCGCCGGCCTCGCGGACCCCGCTAGAATGAAGATCGACCTGCTCGTCTCGGTGCTCGGGCGCGCGGTCGAGCGCGGCGCCACCGCCGCCGACGGCTTCGTGCTGGAGGAGAGCCGCGGGAGCGCCTCGGTCCGGATGGGCGAGATCGAGACCGTCACCCACTCGCGCGACCAGCGGCTCTCGCTGCGCGTGTTCGCGGGACGCGCGTCGGCCGCGGCCTCGACGTCCGACTTCTCGCGGGACTCGCTCGAGCGTCTCGTGGACGAGGCGACGACGCTCGCCCGCGCCACCGCCGAGGATCCTTGCGCCGGGCTCCCGGACCCCGGGGAGCTGATCGGCCGCCCGCCCGACCTCGAGCTGGAGGACACGGCCGCCGCGGAGCTCACGCCCGAGCAGAAGGTCGAGATCGCGCGGACGTGCGAGGCCGCGGCGCTCGAGAGCGATTCGCGGATCACCAACTCCGAGGGCGCGGAGTGCTACGACCGGCGGACGCGCTACGCCTACGCGACGTCCCACGGGTTCGCCCAGGGCTACCGGACGACGAGCTTCGGCGTGAGCGTGTCCCCGGTGGCCGCGCAGGGCGGCGAGATGCAGCGCGACTCCTGGTACTCGATCGCGCGCCGGCGCGCGCGCGTCGAGGACCCCGCGGCGGTCGGGCGCACGGCGGCGCGCCGCGCGGTGCGGCGCCTCGGAGCGCGGAAGGTCAAGACCGTCGAGGTGCCGGTGGTCTTCGATCCCGAGACCGCGGCGACCCTCGTGCGCTCGCTCGCGTCGGCCGCGAGCGGGCCGAGCCTCTACCGCCGCGCCTCGTTCCTGCTCGACCGGCTCGGCGCCAAGATCGCGGCGCCGCTCGTGACCATCGTGGACGACCCGCTGATCCCGGGCGGGCTCGGCTCGCGCCCGTTCGACGGCGAGGGGCTCCCGACGGGGCGCGCCACGCTCGTCGGCGAGGGCGTGCTGGAGTCCTACCTGCTCGACACGTACACCGCGCGCAAGCTCGGCATGAAGTCCACCCACCACGCGTCGCGGGACGGCAGCGGCGTCTCCGTCTCGACCTCGAACCTCATGCTCCTGCCCGGCCGCGAGACACCGGCCGCGCTGATCGGCTCCGTGAAGCAGGGGCTCTACGTCACCGAGCTGATCGGCTTCGGCGTCAACGGGGTCACGGGCGACTACTCGCGCGGTGCGGTCGGGCTCTGGATCGAGAACGGCGAGCTCGCCTACCCGGTGGAGGAGGTCACGGTGGCCGGCAACCTCCTCGAGATGTTCGCCGGGATCGAGGGCGTGGGCGACGACCTGGCCCTGCGCGACCGGACGGTGTCGCCGACGCTCAAGATCGGCCGCATGGTCGTGGCGGGGAACTAGATGATCATCGACAGCCACTGCCACCTGCACGACCCGGCCTTCGCGAACCTGCGCGAGACGCTGCGGACCGCGCTCGCCCACGACGTCTGGGGCGTCGTCGCCGTGGGCGTGGGTCCGGAGGCCAACGCGCGCACCCTGGCGGCGGCCGCGGCCGCGCCGAAGGCGGTGTGGGCGTGCCTCGGGTTCCATCCCGACACGCCGTCGCTCACCGACGAGGACCTCGAGCGGGTCGAGGCGCAGGTGTCCCGGCACCACGCGCGCATCGTCGGCGTCGGCGAGGTCGGGCTGCCCTGGTACTCGCTCGAGGGCGCCGCCGACGCGGCGTCGCTGGTGGCGCGCGGCCGCGAGCGCCTCAACCGGCTCCTCGGCCTGGCCGCCCGCTGGGACCTTCCCGTCGCGCTCCACGCGCCCCACGGCGCCGCGGCCGGCGCGCTCGAGGCGCTCCGGCGCTACCGGATCGAGCGCGCGGTCTTCCACTGGCACAAGGCGCCGGCCGACGTGACGCGCGAGATCGTGGACGCGGGATACCTCGTGTCGGTGACGCCGGAGGTGGTCTATCGCGAGCGCGACCGCGAGCTGGTCCAGGCGGTACCGGTCGAATCGCTCCTGGTCGAGAGCGATGGCCCGTGGAGGTACCGCGGGGAGTTCGAGGGGCTCCCGTCGGGCCCGTGGTTCGCGAGCCGGGTCGCCGAGGAGATCGCCAAGCTCAAGCAGATGCCGGTCGAGGACGTGATGCACCAGCTCTCGACCAACGCCTGCCGCCTCTTCGATCTCGTCTGGGTGTGAGCCCAGACGTGACATGATCGAGCGGCACAGCGTCCCGCTTCCCGACGCCAAGCTCGCGCTCGTCCTCCACCTCCCCGACACCGACGGGCGCGCCCCCTGCGTCGTCGCGTGCCATGGTCTCTCGGCCTCGAAGGACAGCGACAAGTACCTGCTGCTCGGCACCGAGCTCCCGCGGGCGGGGCTCGCGCTCGCGCGCTTCGACTTCCGCGGGTGCGGCGAGTCTTCCGGGCGGGAGGACGAGACGACGATCGCGACGCGGATCGAGGACGTCCGCGCGGTGCTGGGCTTCCTCGGGGGCCACGGGCGCCTCGACGGACGCTTCGGCCTCCTCGGCTCGAGTCTCGGCGGCTTCGCCGCGCTTCACGTCGCCGCGGAGCAGGGCGACGGCGTCCCGGTCGTGACGTGGAACGCGCCGGCGAACCTCGAGGACCTCGAGGAGGGCGAGGAC
>DATFVL010000288.1 GCA_035260325.1 Candidatus Methylomirabilota bacterium
CGGCCGTCCCGTGACGACCGCCACTCGCCGCGCATCCGCTCGATGACGTCGGCGATGAAGGGCTCGACGGGGATGTCGCGGCCCTGGGCGAAGGCGTGGAAGGCCATCTCGATCGCGTCGTGCACCATCCGCCCGGCCCACTGCTGGCGCGACGCGAGCTGCTTCAGGACGTAGAGGCGCCGGACCTCCTCGGACGCCGCGGCGTCCCAGCCGCCCCAGGCGCCGTAGTAGTGGTAGAAGTACCGGCGCTTACACTCCTGAAAGGTGTTGTCGCGGCTCCGGGACCAGGAAAAGTCGTTGGTGAGCTCGGCCATCGGCGGCATTGTCGCACGTCTCGGGAAGAGACGAGCCGGCCGTTGTCCTCTTACGACGCCGCCGGATAGAGATGGCACGCGACGAGCCGCGCGCTCTCCGGCAGGAGGCGCGGCTCCTCCCCGCGGCACCGGTCCATCACGTGCGGGCACCGGGTGTGGAAGCGGCAGCCCGGCGGCGGATCGAGCGGGCTCGGAATCTCGCCGCTGAGGATGATCTCCTCCAGGCGGTCGTCCGGGTGCACCGGCAGCGCCGCGGAGAACAGGGCACGGGTGTACGGATGCTTCGGCCGCCGGGCGACCTCGGCGGCCGTACCCAGCTCGACGATCTTGCCCAGGTACATGACCGCGATCGTGTGGCTCATGTGCGCCACCGCGGCGAGGTCGTGCGCGATGAAGAGGTAGGCCACGCCGAGCCGCCGCTGGAGATCGCGCAGGAGGTTCAGGATCTGGGCCCGGATCGAGACGTCCAGCGCGGAGACGGGCTCGTCGAGCACGACGAGCTTGGGCGAGAGGGCGAGCGCCCGGGCGATCGCGATGCGCTGGCGCTGACCGCCCGAGAACTCGTGCGGGAAGAGGTCGATGGACCGCTCGGGGAGCCCGACCAGCTCGATGAGCTCGAGCACGCGCGTGCGGAGCGTCGCGGCGGGCGGGCGCTCGTTGATGACGAGGGGCTCGCCGATGATGGAGCCGACGCGCATCCGGGGATCGAGCGAGGCGTAGGGATCCTGGAACACGGCCTGGACCGAGCGCCGGTAACCGCGGAGGCGGTCGCGGTCGAGCCCGTCGAGCGTCTGGCCCTCGAAGCGGATCGCGCCGCTCGTCGGCGTCTCGACGCGCAGGACCAGCCGGGAGATCGTGGTCTTCCCGCAGCCCGACTCGCCGACGAGGCCGAGCGTCTTCCCCGCCTCGATCGTGAACGAGATGGAGTCCACGGCCCGCACGAGCCCGACCGAGCGCCCGAGGATTCCCCGGCGCACGGCGAAGTGCTTGGTGAGGTCCGTCGCCTCGAGCAGGGGGCTCATGGCGGCGCCTGGAGCCAGCAGCGGCTCGCGTGACCCGCGCCCCCGGCGAACTCCGGGGGCGCCTCCGCGCGGCAGCGATCCATCACGCGCGGGCAGCGCGGCGCGAAGGCGCAGCCGGGCGGGAGCGCGGCGAGGTCGGGCGGCTGGCCCTCGATGGCCGCGAGCCACTCGCTCGACTCCCCGAGCCGCGGCACCGAGTCGAGCAGCGCGCGCGTGTACGGGTGCGCCGGCGCCCCGAAGATCGCCGCGACGGGGCCGGCCTCCACGATCCGTCCGGCGTACATCACCGCCACGCGGTCGCATATCTTCGCGACGATGCCGAGGTTGTGGGTCACGAAGATCATCGCGAGTCGGTGCCGTTCCTGGAGCTCCTTGAGGAGCCGCAGGTACTGCGCCTGGATCGTGAGGTCGAGGCTCGTCGTGGGCTCGTCGGCGATCAGCAGGCGCGGCGGCGCGGCGATGGCCATCGCGCCGACGACGCGCTGGCGCATGCCGCCCGAGAGCTGGTGCGGGAAGGCACTGAGCCGCGCGCGCGGCGAGGCGATCCCGACCGATGCGAGCAGCTCGAGCGCGCGCTCGGTGAGCGCCTTGCGCGAGAGCCCGCGATGCTGGACGAGGGACTCGCGGACTTGCATGCCGACGGAAAAGACGGGGTTCAGGCTGCTCATCGGGTCCTGGAGGATCATCGCGATCTTCCGGCCCCGGATCCGCTGCATCTCGCGCTCGCTCTTCGTCAGCAATTCCTCGCCGTCGAGGAGCACCGAGCCGCCCAGGATGCGCGCGGCGGGCCGCGGCACGAGGCGCAAGATCGAGAGGCACGTCATGCTCTTCCCAGAGCCCGACTCGCCGACGAGGCCGAGCGTCTCGCCCTCCGCCACCCGGAACGAGACGCCGTCGACCGCCTTGATCGTGCCCCAGCGCGTGACGAGGTGGGTCCGGAGGTCGCTGACCTCGATGACGGGCGCCGTCACGGCCGCGACCCGCGCGCTCAGAGCTGGCGGAGCTTCGGGTCGAGCGTGTCGCGCAGCCAGTCGCCGAGCAGGTTGAAGGCCAGCACGACGAGGAGGATGGCGAGGCCCGGGAAGACGGACACCCACCACGCGCTCGTCACGAAGTCGCGCCCCTCGGCGATCATCGAGCCCCACGCGGGCGTCGGCGGCGGGATCCCGGCGCCGAGGAACGAGAGCGAGGCCTCGACGATGATGACGTAGCCGACCTGGAGCGTGATCAGCACCACGAGGGTGTTGAGCGTGTTCGGGAGCAGGTGGCGGAGGATGATCCGCGACGCCGAGGCGCCGGCGATGCGCGCCTGGGTGATGAAGTCGAGCTCCATGAGCGTGAGCACCTGGCCGCGGATGACGCGCGCGTAGCGGGCCCAGAGGATCACGGCGATCGCGACGACCACGTTGGCGAAGCTCGGCCCGACGGTCACCGCCAGGATCAGCGCGAGCAGGATCACGGGGAAGGACATCGTGGCGTCGGTGATCCGCATGAGGATCGCGTCCACGCGCCGGCCGTAGTAGCCGGCGACCAGGCCCACCGCGGCGCCGAACGCGCTCGCGAGGAGCACGGTGAGGACGCCCGCGGTCAGCGAGACGCGCGCGCCCCAGATGATCCGTGCCAGGAGGTCCCGGCCGAGCCCGTCGGTGCCGAGGACGTGCTGCCGGCTCCCGCCCGCCTCCCACGCCGGCGGCTTGAACCGGTTCCGCAGCGTTTGCGCCTCTGGGTCGGCCGGACTCACCACGTTCGCGAGCAGCGCGACGAGCACGAAGACGGCGATGATCGAGAGCGAGACGACGGGTAGCCTCCGGCCGCGGAGTCCGGGTCGCGACGCCGCGCCGATCGCGGGGAGCGGCTGGGCGAGCGCGCCGCCGGCGGCCGGCTCAGCGGACATAGCGGATCCGCGGGTCGATGAACGCGTAGAGGCAGTCCACCGACAGGTTCACGACGGCGACGATCGCGGCGGTGGTGAGCACCACGGCCTGGATCACCGGGAAGTCGCGCGAGGTGATGGCCTCGTACGCGAGCCGCCCGAGCCCCGGCCAGGCGAAGACCGTCTCCACCACGATCGCGGTCGTGACGAGGATCGAGAAGTAGATGCCGGCGAACGTGACGACGGGAATGAGCGCGTTCTTCAGCGCGTGGAGCCACACCACGCGGCGCTCGACCACGCCCTTGACGCGGGCCAGCTTGACGTACTCGGAGTCGAGCACCTCGAGCATCCCGGAGCGGAGGAGGCGCATCATCCCGGCGACGACGAACCAGCCGAGCGTGAAGCCGGGCAGGACGTAGCTCGCGGGGCCGTCGATGCCGGCCGCGGGCAGCCACTGGAGCCGCCCCGCGACGACCTCGATGAGCACGATGGCCACCCAGAAGGTCGGGAGCGACTGGCCGAGCACCGAGATCACCTGGGCGGCGCGGTCGATCCAGGTGCCCTTGTGCGCCGCCGCCATCACGCCGAGCGGGAACGCCATCAGCAGGCTCACGGTCATCGCGAAGGCGGCGAGCTTGAGCGAGTTCGGCAGCCGCTGGCCGATCAGCTCGATCACCGGGCGGCGGGCGCGCAGCGACGTCCCGAAGTCACCCGTCAGCGCCCGGCCGACGAAGGACAGGTACTGCTCCACGTACGGCCGGTCCAGGCCGAGGTACTGGCGCGCGTTGGCGTAGTCCTCCTCGCTCGCCGACATCGGTAGGATGAGCTGGAGCGGGTCGCCGGTGGCCCGGGCCAGGATGAAGACGACGACCGACAGGATGGCCAGGGCCGCCAGCGACTGCACGAGCCGCGCGAGAACGAAGCGGATCACCTGCGGCCGTGCCTCGAACCGCTATTTCGACGAGGCCAGCTCGTCGAGGAAGAAGTCGTACATGACCGAGCCGATGTTCCACTTTCCGAGCGTCTTCGACGCGGCGTAGGGCGAGTGCAGGTAGACCACCGGCACGCCGTAGTGCTCGCTGCGCAGGCGCGTGTAGACGTTGCGCATCAGCACCGCGATCTTCTCCTTCTCCGTCATTTTCGGGATTTGCTCGAGCATGCCGTCGATCTCGGGATCGTTCACCACGTCGGTCGCCTTCGACTTGGAGTAGGCCATCTTCTCGATGAGCGCGTACGTCCCGATCCAGTCGCGGTTGGCGATGTTGTAGTAGCCCATCGCGCCCGGCGTCTTCCGGTCGAACCAGGTCTTCCGGAACGCCGGGTAGTCGACCGGGATCAGCTTCACCTGAACGCCGATCTTCTGCCAGTAGCCGGCCATCGCCTCGGCGAAGGCCCGCCCCTCGGGCAGCCCCGGGAGCTGGTACGCGAAGAGATCCATGCTGAAGCCCCCGCCGTAGCCCGCGTCGGCCAGGAGCTTCTTCGCCCGCGCCGGGTCGTACGGGTATTGCATCTCGGGCGTCGGCTTGAAGCCGAAGTCGCGATACGCCCACGAGAGCCCCATCGGGACGAACGCCGGATCCGCCTTGCCGGCGAAGATGGACTGCGCGATCTCGCCGCGGTCCACGGCGAGGTTGAGGGCCTCGCGCACCCGCTTGTCCTTCGTCGGCACGCCGTCCCGCGGGAGGATCCACCACATGGTCAGGATGGCCTCTTCCTTGCGCATGTGGATGGGAAAGCCCTCGTGCTCGAGCTCCCGGACGCGCTCGCGGCTCACGTCGGCGATATCCACCTCACCGCGGCGCAGCAGCGCGATCCGCGTCGTCTCCTCGGACACGAGCTTGAAGGTGATCGTCTTGTACTTCGGGACGCCGATGCGCCAGTGCTGGTCCACGGCCGCGAGCTTGATGTGCGAGCCGGTCACCTGCTCCACGAACCGGTAGGGCCCGCTGCCGACGGGCTTCCGCGCGAAGACGTCGTCGCCGTTCGCCTCGATGTACTTCTTGGGGAGCACCATGCCCTCGGTGGACAGCGAGCGCGACAGATACGTCGGGATGATGAGCGTCGGCTCCTTGGTGACGATCACGACGCGATCGGGCGCGGGCGTCTCGATGTCCTGGATGAGCGTGCGGAGCGGCCCGGCGTAGCCGGTCGTGGAGCGCTTGCCGATCGCGCGCAGGAGACTCCACTTGACGTCCTCGGAGGTCACCTCCTCGCCCGTGTGGAACTTGACACCCCGGCGCAGGTGGAACGTCCAGCGCCGGTGGTCCGACGAGGCCTCCCATTTGGTCGCGAGCCCGCCGTTGCCCGACGGCTGGCCGTCGGGGGTCACGCCGACGAGGTAGTCGAACATCAGCGACATGTAGTACTTGACGACGTGGCCGCCCAGCACGGGATCGAGCACCTCCGTGGAGAAGCTCGACAGGGCGATCGTGAGGTCGGTCTTGCTCTGCGCGTGCGCCGGGCTCGCCACGAGACTGAGCGCGGCCAGCGCCGCGACGATCCCGAAGATGGGTTTCATGCGTTGGCTCTCCTTTGATCCATGACCCTAGATCGGCGACCCGATGATCGCAAGCCCCTATTGGTCCCGGCGCGGCCGAGGACCCCTCGCTTGACCTCCTCCGGGGGCGCTGCTAGGTTGGGCGCGTGGCGAAGACAACGACGTTCACCGTCGAATGCCCCTGCTGCAAGGCCAAGCTCACGCTCGATCCCGAGCTGCGCGCCCTCATCTCCCACGAGCCGCCGCCGCCGACGCGCTCGGTCGCCGACCTCGGCGCCGCGTTCGACAAGCTGCGCTCGCGCTCCGCCCAGATCGAGGAGCGCTTCAAGCAGGGCGTGGAGGCGGAGGGCCAGAAGGGCAAGGTCCTCGACCGGAAGTTCCAGGAGGGGCTCAAGAAGGCCAAGGACTCGCCCGACCCGCCGAAGCGCCCCTTCGACTACGAGTAGGATGGCCGATGACCTGCTGCGCGGCCTCCTGCGGCAGGTCAGCCGGAGCTTCTACCTCTCGCTCGCGATCCTCCCCCGCCCGCTGCGCGAGCCGATCGGCCTCGCGTACCTGCTCGCGCGCGCGGCCGACACCGTCGCCGACACCCGGCTGATCGCGCGCGAGGCGCGCATCGCGCACCTCCAGACGCTCAGACGCGCGTGCGCGGGCGAGGCCGCCGACGTCGCTGCCGTCGCGCGGGCGTGCGCGCCCCACCAGCCTCACGCCGCCGAGCGCCGCCTGCTCGAGCGCGTGGGCGAGGCCCTCGAGCGCGTCGAGACCCTCCCCGCCGCCGACCGCGTCGAGGTGCGCGCGGTGCTCGCGACCCTCACGTCCGGCATGGTCTTCGACCTCACGCGCTTCCCCGGCGAGGACGCGCCCGGCCTCACGGCGCTCGATACCTCGGAGGAGCTCGACCGCTACACGTACCTCGTGGCCGGCTGCGTGGGACCCTTCTGGACCGCCCTTCACGTGGCGCACCGGCCGAGGCTCCGGCACTGGAAGCTCGGCGAGATGAGCGAGCAGGGTGTGCGTTTCGGCAAGGCGCTCCAGCTCACCAACGTGCTCCGCGACGTCCCGGCGGACCTCCGGCACGGGCGCTGCTATCTGCCGGCGGACGGTCTGGCGACGCTGGGCCTCGGGCCCAAGGACCTGCTCGACCGCGACGCGGCCGCGCGCGCGCTCCCCCTCTACCGCCGCCTCCTGGGCCAGGCCCTCGAGCACTACGACGTCGCGTGGCGCTACACGCTCGCGATCCCACGCCTCGAGTGGCGGATGCGCCTCGCGTGCGCGTGGCCGCTCCTGATCGGGCTCGCGACGGTGGCGGAGCTCGCGGCCCACCCGAACCCGCTCGCCGCGACGGCGCCCGTCAGGATCACGCGCGGCGCCGTCCGCGGACTGCTCGCGCGCTCGGCGTGCAGCGTGTGGTCGAATCGCGCGCTCGCGGCCGACGCCGCCCGCCTCCGCCGCCGCGTCACGCTCTAATTTCCGCTTGCGCTCGGCCGGGCACGACGGCAGGGTAGGGCAGGCGCGAGCCACCCGTTCACTCACGGAGGAGACGATGGAACGCACGTTCGGTGAGCCCCAGCCCTGGACGCCGACGCCCCCGCCCCCTATGGCGCCTGCTCCCCCGATGGCGCCCGCCGCCCCGGCCCCGAAGGCGGCCCGGCGGAAGCCCAAGGCAAAGAAGCGGTCTCGGCCGAAGGCCAAGGCCCGGAAGGCCAAGGGCAAGGCGCGCGGGAAGAAGGCCCGGAAGGCGAAGAAGAAGACGAGAGCCCGGCGGCGGCGCTAGTCGAGCAACGAGAGGCCCAGGAGGGCCGCCGGGTCCACCCGCGCCCCGCCCAGCTGGGCGGCGAAGTGCAGGTGCGGGCCCGTCGCGCGGCCCGTGGCCCCCACCGTCCCGAGCGTCTGGCCGCGCTCGACCCGCTCGCCCTCCGTGACCGCGACCGAGTCGAGGTGGAAGTAGAGCGTGTAGAGGCCGAGGCCGTGGTCGAGGACGACGAAGCGGCCCGGGAAGAAGAAGTCGGCGACCAGCGCCACGCGCCCGGAGTTGGCCGCGACGACGGGAGTCCCCGTGGGCGCGGCGAAGTCGCTGCCGGTGTGCGGCGCGCGTGGATGGCCGTTGATGATCCGCCGCGCCCCGAAGCCCCGGCCGGGCTCCGGCCCGGCGACCGGCCGCGTGAAGCGGCCGCGCCACAGGCGCTCCGGCGTGATCGTGCGGTAGAGCGTCTGCAGACGCGCCCCCTCCGCCACCGCGCGCCGCTCGGTCTCGGGGTCGAGCTCCACCATCGCGCTCGGCACCTGCAGGCGCTCGACCGGGAAGTCGCGTCTCAGGACCTGCACGCTCCCGCGCGCCGTGCGGGGCTCCTGGCCCTTCTCGACGGCCGCCACGCGCCAGTGGCGCGTGCCCGGCTTCGTCTCGAGGTCAAGGCCGACCAGCGCGGCGTGGCCCTCCCCGTAGGGAAAGAAGGCCAGCGGGCGGCCGTCCAGCGACCCCTCGACCGTCGCGCCCGCCGTCACGTTCCTCACGTAGAGCCAGGCCACGTCGCCGATCCGGGGCTTCGCCGGGTGCCAGACGACGTCCGCGCGTTCCGCCGCGACGGCGGGGCCGGCCAGGGCGAACGCCGCGACCAAGATCAGGCCAACGGTCGCGGGGACGCCCCTCACTCGGAGCGCTGCTGGCGCAGGAACTGCTCGAACTCGGCGACGAGCTCCGCGGCAGGGGGAAGGTCGCTCCCCTGCCCCGGCTCCGCCGGCTCCTCGACCGCGTCGCGCGACTCGAGCTTCTTGACGTAATTGGCGATCTTCGCGTTCTGGGAGACGATCTCGGCGAGGTTCTGGTCGAACTGGCGCACCGCCTCGTCGAGGTCCGAGAGGTCGAGCGCGGCGCCGAGGAGCGGCAGCACGCGCTTGACGAGCGCGAGCGTCGCCTTCGGGTTCTCGATGCCCGAGATGTAGTGCGGCACATTCGCCCAGAGGCTCGCCGTGGCGACGCCGTGCTCGCGGCAGGCGATGTTCAGGACGCCGACGATGCCGGTCGGGCCCTCGTAGCGCGTCTGCCGGATGCCGAGGCGGGCGGCGAGCTCGGGATCGGCGGCGCCGCCCACGAGGCGGACGGGACGAGTGTGGGGCACCTCCGCGAGGAGCGCGCCGAGCGTCAGCACGAGCGCGACGTCGCACCGTCGCGCGAGCTCGAGCACCGCCTCGCAGTAGGCCTTCCAGCGCAGGTGCGGCTCGGCCGCGACGCCGACGATCACGTCGCGCGCGAGCGTGGGCGACTGCGCGAGGGAGAAGTCGGTCACCGGCCAGAGGATCTCGCGCTCCGTCTCCGAGCCCGCCTTGAACCTGACGGTGGGCCGGGTGAGCCCGAAGTGGTAGAACTCCTCGGGGTCGATCTCGGCGAACTTCTCGGCGGAGAGCGAGGTCGCCAGATAGCGGGCGGCCGTGGTCGCCGCCTCGGCCGCGTCGTTCCACCCGCTCCACGCCATGATCAGGATGGGCCGCCGCAAACCCTCGGGCTGCGAGTGGATCGTCAGCATCGGCTCGGCCTCCTCGACCTGCTCAGCCCGAGTCTAGCACGAGGCTCTTGGACGCGCCCCGGCGTCGCCGGCCGCCGAGGTAGGCCCGGAGCACCTTCCGCAGCCCTCGGAACGCGATCGCGCGGTACGGCACCGCGCGGGGCGGGAACCAGCGCGCCTCCGCCACGTCGTCGGCCGGCGTGAGCCGCCCCGGCCCCGGCGTCACCCGGTAGACGATCGTCAGGAGGGGGAGGCCCCGGGGGCCGTACCGGTCGGTCACGAAGCCGATGAGGCGCGCGCGCCGCGTGGCCACCCCGAGCTCCTCGGAGAGCTCGCGCGCGAGGCCGCGCTCCGGAGTCTCGCCGGCCTCGAGAAACCCTCCCGGCAGGTCCCACGTGCCCACGTACGGCGGCCGCGCGCGGCGGCCAAGGAGCACACGCCCGCCGCGCAGGATCACCGCCACGGCGGCCGGCACGGGGTTGCCGTAGAACGTGAAGCCGCAGCGGCGGCAGCGGAGGCGGCGCCGCCCGTCCTCGACGACGGACCGGAGCCGGCCGCCGCACCGGAGACAGTAGCGCGCCCCGCTCACGCGACGCGCGCGGCGAGCGCCGTCCGAAGCTCGCCGGCGATCGCCACGAGCCCCTGGGCGGCGGGACTCTGGGGCGCCAGGGCGACGAAGGGCTCACCGGCGTCGCACGCGACGGCGAGCGCCGGATCGAACGGGACGCGGCCGAGGAATGGAATCCCGGCGTCGCGGGCGAGCGCGGCGGCGTCGGGGCCGGGGAAGAGCCCGGCCATGTTCTCGACGAGACCGAGGACCGGCGCCCCCGTCTGTGCGGCCACCGTGATCGACTTCAGCACCACGAGGTGCGCGACCCCCGACGGGATCGTGACGACGACGCTCCCGGCGAGCCGAGGCACGAGCCCGGCGATCGTCGCGAGACGGTCGGTGCCCGGCGGGAGGTCCAGGAGGAGCAGGTCGAGGTCGCCCCAGTTCGTGTCGGCGAGGAACTCGCGGAGCGCGTTCGCCTCCATCGTCCCGCGCCACGTGTGCGCCTCGGCCTGCGTCGCCGCGTCCCACACGAGCGGCGCCGCGTCCGAGGGGAGCAGGAGGTCCATCGAGACCACCTTCACCCCGAGCCCGGTCCGCGGCGGCTCGACGCCGCCCGCGGCGAACGTCAGGCGCTGGCCGCGGACGCCGAGCATCTTCGCCATCGAGGGGCCGTTGAGGTCGGCGTCGAGGACGCCGACCCGCGCGCCCCCGAGCGCCCACGCGCACGCGAGCCCCGCCGTCACCGACGACTTGCCGACACCGCCCTTGCCCGAGACGACCGCGACGATCGCGCGCACGCCGGCGAGGCGCTCGCGGAGCCGTGCCTGCTGGGCCTCGACCTGGCCGACGATGTTCGAGCCGCCGTCGCCCGCGATGTCCTTGTATTTTTTCAGGGCGCCTCCCTCTGCCAGGCGGCGCGAGCGAGCACCACGGCGGTCGCGGCGGCGACCACGGCCATGAGCCAGGCGCCCGCCGCGTTCGGCGGCACGCCGCCGCCGAAGCTCGGCATCCGCATCGACTCGGAGCCGGCGAGCGCGATCCGCGCGACGAGGACGGCGCGGAGCGCGACGAGGAACGCCACGACCCGCGCGAAGTCGCGGCGCGCGAGCACCCAGCGCTCGAACCACGGGCGCGGGGCCGCGAGGACCCAGGGAACGCCGACGGCGATCGCGGCGCCCACGACGAACCAGACGGCCGGGCCGCGCATGGGGAGCACGGTGAGCTGGAGCCAGAGCGCGGTGACCCAGTAGATGACGCCGTACGCGAGGTACGCGCCGGCGGCCTGCCGGAACTTCCGCTCGTGCGCGCTCACGGCGCCGACGGCCGGAAGCGGCCGCCCCACCTGGTCCGCACCTCCGCGAGCAGCTCACGCGTGATCACCGTCTCGCCGCGCCCGCGCGCGTACGCCTCCGCCGCCTTCACCACCATGCCCCGCGCGAACGACGGGATCGCCCCGAGCCGCTCGCGCGCGCCCTCGTCCCAGACGAGCTCGTAGTCCACGGGCAGGCCGAACGTGAGATCCGCGGGGAGCTCGATGGTCTCGCCGCCGTGGGCGCCGGGCCGGTAGCCGCACGCGGGGTCCTCGGCGAGGTAGTCGCCGTAGGTGGCGTACGCGCGACAGCGGCAGCCGCCGCACACCTTCGAGAACTCGCACGCGCCGCAGCGCCCGCCGAGCTTGGGCTCGCGGAGATCGTCGAAGACGGGCGCGCCGCGCCAGATCTCGGCGAACGAGCTCCGGCGCAGGCTGCCGGCCGTGACGGGCATGTAGGGGCACGGCGTCACGTCGCCCTCGGGCGTGATGCGGCAGTAGTACTTGCCGGCCGGACACGAGCCGTGGGCGTAGTTCTTGAGGAGCGGCGAGGACGGGTTCAGCTCCCAGAGGATGCGGCGGAAGTGCGGCGCGCACTTCGCGCGGATCAGGAGCCCGTCGGCCCGGCCGACCGGCGTGGACCATGGGTCCTCGAACGGCGCCCGCGCCTCCGCATCGCCCATGCCGAGCATCCGCTTGACGAACGAAGGCGGGCCCTGCCCCACACCCTGGACCCTCGCGAGATACGTCAGAATGCGTTCGTAGGCCGCGGCGTCGATGTCGGTGAGGTCTCGCCCCCGCCCCGTCCGCACGAGGAAGAAGAAGTTCAGGACCTTCGCCCCGAGCTCTTTCGCGAGGTCGATCATCGCCGGGACCTCGCCCGCGTTCCAGTCGGTGACCGACATGTGGAGCGAGAAGTCGAGCCCCTCGTCGGCGAGCACGCGCGTCGCGCGCACGGCGCCGTCCCACGCGCCCGGCAGATGGCGGAAGGCGTCGTGCTTGTCGCGGTCGGTCGAGTCCAGGCTGATCGAGGCGCCGAGCACGCGGTGCTCGCGCATGAGCTTCGCCTCCCGCTCGCGCAGGAGGACGCCGTTGGTGCCGAAGACCGTCGTGAACCGCTTCTCGCCCGCGTACGCGGCGAGGTCCCAGATGTCGCGGCGGAGGAGAGGCTCGCCGCCCGTGAGGATGAGGAAGACGTTCGGGTTGACGAGGGCGATCTCGTCCATCACGCGGCGGCACTCGGCGGTGGTGAGCTCGCCCCGCGTGTCGGCGCCCGCGAACGCCGACATGTAGCAGTGGGCGCACTCGAGGTTGCACCGCTGCGTCAGGTTCCAGGAGACGGAGTACGCGGTATAGGAGGTCGCCGTCACCATCTGTGGACATTCCACCGTGCCCGCGGCGTGTGGTAGCGTTCAGGCATGGGCGTCTTCACGGTCCCGGTGATCCTCGTTCACCCCGACCTTCGCGACCGGTCCACGGCCGCCGATCTCCTCGTCGATACCGGCGCGACGTACACGCTCCTTCCACCCGCGCTGGTCGCACGGTTGGAGCTTCCCACTCTGGAAGAGCGGCCGGCGGAGCTCGCGAGCGGCGAACGCGTCACATACCGCATCGGCGAAGTTCGAGTCAGGCTCGACGACAGGGAACTCACGACGATCTTCGTCGCGGGACCGCCGGGATGTCCCGCCCTTCTGGGCGCCGTGACCCTGGAGGCCTTCGGGCTCGCCGCCGACCCGGTTCACCGGCGGCTCCTTCCCGTCGTCGCTCGCCTGTAACAGGCACGAGAGGATTACCGCGGCTTCTTCTGCGAGACGTAGCCCGCGATCACTTCGTTCATCGTCTGCCGCGCGTGGCCGATGCCCTCCTCGCAGACGGCGAGGTCGATCGTCGTCACGCCCTTGGCCGCCGCGACGCGCTCGATCTCCTCACGCGTCATGTCGCGCATGAAGCCCGCCGGCACGCGGTCGAGCCGCGCGGTCGCGTCCTCGGTCCAGGCGAAGGCGCCGCCGTTCCCTTCCGCCACGGGCGCGGGCGCCTGAGCCGGCTCGAACCTCGTCTTCGCGAGCAGCGTGTCCCAGCCGGCGCCGAGCTTCTCGCGGCCGACCGTCTCCTCGATCATCGGCAGCGCGAGCTGGCAGGTAATGACCGGGATCTTGTGCGAGCGCGCGTACTTCTCCACGCGCGCCTTGGCGCGTCTCCTGAGGTACGCGTCCGTCACTTCCCGGAGGGCGTCGCGAGCCTCGGCGGACCACTTCACCAGCACGCCGGGCAGGGACTCCTCCTCCTCGATGCCGCCCTCCTGCTTCGCGATCGCCTCGACGACCTCGCGCGAGATGACCTGGAACTTCTCCGCGCCGGCCCTGCAGACGGGGCACGCGACGACGGCGTTCGGCCCCTTGACCGTGTAGCCGCACACCGAGCAGATCGCCGTCGCCGCCTGCTGCTCGGCGCGGAGCTTCGCGACGGCCAGGTCCTCGGCCATGATCTGCATCTTCTCGGCCATCCGCGTCGGCATGAAGATCGCCATCGCCTCGTCGATGACCTTGTTCGTGATGACCGTGTGGCCCTGCTCGATCGCGTAGCGGAGGAGGGCCGTCCGCGCGACGCCCTTGACTTGAAGGGGCACGCGCTCCATGCGCGCCTCGGCCTCCTCGGTCCAGGCGATGATCTCCTCGGCCTTGACGTCGAGCGGCGGGTAGAACTTGCCGCCCGTCAGGAGCACGTTGCAGGGCGCCTGCCGGATGAGGTTCTCGGTGTTGGAGCCGAGGTCCACCTCGTGCTCGTCGGAGTGCACGCCGACGCGCCCGAGGATCAGCAGCCAGGGCTGCTCCTTGCGCGCGAAAGTGAGGATCTTCTCGAAGCACTTCCCGTCGAGCAGCGTGATGTCGAGGTCCAGGCCGTCGGCGGCCGCGAGCTTCCGGGCGATCTCCAGGTGCGACTGGTAGATCTTCGCCAACCCGGTGTCGATGATCTCCTCGTGCAGCTGCTCTTGCTCCTTGAATCGAAAGATCTTCGACGCCTTTTCGTTGAGCACGCCGACGATGCCGTTGAACATCGCGTAGTGCAGGTACGGGTCGTAGACGGCGACGGCACGGAGAGGCCGGCCGAGGGCCTTCGCGAGGGAGACGCCGAGCTTGAGCCCGTTGAAGGACTGCGGCGAGCCGTCGAGACCGACGACGATCGCGCCCTGCGCGTCGCGGAGCGCGTCCGCGTTGCGGACGATGAGCGTGTCCTTCGCGACCTTGCGGACGAAGCGCTCGGTGACCGAGCCGAGCTGGCTGTCCTTCACCGCGCCCATGCCGAGGGCGCCCATGACGACGAGGTCGTAGTCCGCGGCCAGGCAGTCCTCGACGAGCACCTTATAGTGCTTGCCGTCCACCATCTTGCGCTCGAAGGCGAGACCCGCCGCCTCGGCCTTCCGGGCCATGACGTCGAGGTAGGAGTCGGAGATGAGCTGGAGACCCATCGCGATCAGCGAGTCGTGGATCTTCCGCTGGCGCTCGAGCTCGTTCTCGTCCTTGTACTCCTCCGGCAGCGTGTACTCCATCTGCTTGAACCGGTAGTCGTGGAGGCGTGCCGCGTACACGTGCATGCCGGTGAGCCTCGCGCCGCACGTCCGGCCCAACTCGACGGCGAGGTCGATCGCCCGGTTCGAGTAGTCCGAGTTGTCCACCGGAACGTAGATGTGCTTGAACATGACCCCTCCCTCTCGGGCCTGCGCTATGACGATTCGCGTCCGGCCGCGGCCGCCGCGCGCGCGGCCGTCACGGCTCGGGATTCAGCGCGTACTCGAGCGCGAGCCAGAAGCTCCGGCTGTAGCGGAAGAACCACAGCGGGAACACGATCGCCACCGGCACCCACAGCGCGAGCTGCGCCGCCGGCGAGAGCGTCGTGAGACGCCACAGCGTGAGGTACCCGCCCATCACGATGAGGGCCGTGGCGGCGTAGTTGAGGTAGATCGCGCCGACGAAGTAGCCCTGCGCCCGCTCGAAGACGAGCCCGCAGAGCGCGCAGGACCGGGCCATCGTGAACCGGCCCACGAAGAGCCGTGTCCCGCCGCAGCGCGGACAGGAGAGGCGCGCCGCCCGGCCGAGGGCCCGTGCCAGGCGCCCCGCCCGACCCTCGCGCGGCATCCGCGACCCCGGCCGTCACGCGCGGCCGGCTCAGTGCTTCGCGGGGGCGGCCGCCGGCGCCTTCACGTCGGCGGTCCGCTTCATCACCGCGAAGCCATCGGGGAGGAGCAGGAACACCAGGAGCGTCGCGATCGCGAGCGGGGTGATCGCGACCATCCCCAGCGTCCTCGCCTCGAACCGGAGGTGCATGAAGTACATCGCGACGAGCGTGGCCTTGCCGAGCGCCAGCGCACACAGGAGCACGCCGATCGTCAGCTTCGCGAGTGGCGCGTAGATCACCGCGATCTCGATGACCGTGAGGATCGCGAGGTACCAGAAGATCGCCATGTAGTTCGGGTGCTTGTGCTCTGCGCTCGCCATCGCTCCGTCCCTCAGATGAGATACATGAAGGTGAACACCATGATCCACACGAGGTCGACGAAGTGCCAGTACAGGCCGACGATCTCGACCGCGTTGTAGCTGGCCCGCGGCTCGGGCCGGTTCGCCACGTACCGGATGATCGCGAGGAGATAGATCACGCCCCCGGTCACGTGCAGGCCGTGGAACCCGGTGACGAGGAAGAACGTCGTGCCGAAGAGGGACGCGCCCCACGGGTTGCCGTTGATGTGCAGGCCCCGGTGGATCAGGTGGGTCCACTCGTACGCCTGCAGGCTCACGAAGATGGCGCCCCCGAGGGCGGTGAGGAAGAGGAACATCTTGCACCGCGCGCGGTCGCCCTTCCCGAGCCACTCGAGCCCCTTCACCATCGTGACGCTCGAGCAGATCAGGAGGAACGTCATCAGCGCGGTGAGGTTGATACCGAGCACGTCGTACGGGCTCGGCCAGTCGGCGCTGGTCGCCCGCATCGCGCCGTAGCCCGCGAGCAGCGTGCCGAAGCCCACGGCATCGCCCGCGAGGAAGATCCACATCCCGAGCTTCCCCCAGCTGTCCGGCGTGAGGGGAGTCTCGGCCGGTTCGACCGCCGAGTGCACGGAGGCTGCGCTCATGTCGTCTCCTTGAGCCCCACGACGAGTGTCACAGCAGGTACACCACGACGTACAGGATCGGCCAGAGGCCCACCACGAAGTGCCAGAACATCGCGCACGCCTTGACCGGTGTCGTGCGGCCGTCCGCGTAGCGGCCGCGCGCGGCGCCCGCGAGGACGACGCCGAGCCAGACCAGGGCGCCGAGGACGTGCACGCCGTGCGCCCCGATCAGCGTGTAGAAGGCGCCGCCGTAGGCGCCGGACGACACGGTGAGCCCGTACCCGATGAGCCGCACCCACTCGTACCCCTGCACGCCGAGGAAGAGCGCCCCGAGTCCGGCGGTGAGCGCGAGCCGGCGCACCCCCGTGGCCGCCGCCCCGCGCGCGAGGGCGCGGAGCGCCGCGAGCATCGTGACGCTCGACGCGAGCAGGACGAGCGTGTTCACGCCCGTCACACCCACCGGCAGGCGCGGCTGGAGCGGCGGGGGCCAGGCGGGGTGGCCGAGCCGCAGCACGAGCAGCGCCCCGATGAGCGCTGCGAAGAACATGGACTCGCCGCCGATCAGGATCAGGATCGCCAGCCGGAGGTTGTCGAGCGGCGGCCGCCGCTCCGACGGCTCGCGCCCGGGCCCGTCGTCCCCCCCCGTCGGAGGCACCGGCGGCGGGACGGGGCCCGGTGGACGGCGCGCGACGGGCCGGCGCCCCGGCGGAGCCTCGAGGGTGACCGGAGGCGTCACCAGCGGATCCCCACGAGGAACGACGCGACCGCGAGCGCGCCGATGATCGCGAGCAGCACGCGCAGCGTGTGGCGGTTGCGGGCGTCGCTGGTCATGCCTTGTCCAGCGCCAGGAGCGCCAGGAGGACCGGCAGGTAGAACAGCGAGGCGAAGAGCACGCGCCGGGCCGTGACGAGCGAGGGCCGGAGCGCCTGGCGCGCGCCCAACGCGACGAAGGCGGCGCCGAGCAGGAACGCGCCGGCGAAGTAGATCGGGCCCGCGAGGCCGATCAGCGTCGGCAGGAGGCTCACCGCGAGCAGCGCGAGGCAGCCGTTCAGGATCTGGCGCTCGGTGCTCGCCCCGTCCGCGTCCACGACCGGCAGGAGCCGCACGCCCGCGCGCGCGAAGTCGTCGCGGTAGAGCCGCGCGATCGCGAGCGTGTGCGGAAGCTGCCAGAGGAAGACGATCCCGAAGAGCACCCACGCGCCGAGACCGAGGTCGCCGCGGGCCGCGGCCCAGCCCGCCACGGGCGGGAGCGCGCCGGGCACGGCGCCGACGAGCGTGCAGAGCGGCGTCCTGAGCTTCAGCGGCGTGTAGGCGAAGAGGTAGAGCGCCGCGGTCACGGCGGTCACGGCGAACGGCAGGAGCCCGACGAAGCTCGCGAGGTAGCCGATGCCACCGAGCGTGATCGCGCCGCCGAACAGGAGCGCCTCGAGCGGCGCGATCCGCCCGTCGGGCAGGGGCCGCGCGCGCGTGCGCTCCATGCGCGCGTCCACGTCGCGCTCCCAGTACTGGTTGAGCGCGAGCGAGCCGCCGGCCGCGAGGAGCGTGCCGAGGAGCAGGTGGAGCAGCCGCGCGTAGTCGGGCGCGCCCTGGTGCCCCACGTAGAAGCCGACGACCGTCGTCACCAGGATCATGACGACGATCCGGGGCTTCGCGAGCGAGACGAGGTCGGCGACGACCCGGCGGCGCTCGCGCGCGAGCGGGACGACGATCGCCTCCGTCGTCGCGCGCCCCGCGCTCGCGGTCGTCAGCGCCATTGTAGCGAGCCCCGCGAGGCCCGTGACACTCGGGGCGTGCCCTGTTCCAGATGCGTGGCGGCTCCGTTCAGCATGGCGCGATTCATTCCATCGACATCCGCGAGGCCGCCGGACTCCGTGGGTGGCCCGTCCAAGGTACGTGTGGCTCCGTACGGCCAATGCGCCTTGCCTGCACATCTTCTTCGCTCGCTGTCGCCCACGCGCGGAGCGCCAGGACCACGGTCGCGCCGAGGATCAGGCTCGCCGCGAGGCGGTGGGCCACCGGCAGGACCAGCATCGTCGTCTGTCCACCCGGGATCCAGATCGACGCGAAGCGCGCGAGGAAGCTCCCCGCGCCGAGCAGGAGCTGGAGGCCGAGGAGGGCGAGGAGCGCGCGCGCGACGGGCGCCGCGACCGCGTCGCCGCTCCGCCGGAGCCGCGCGGTGACGATGGGCACCAGCGCGAACACGGCGACGGCCCCGCCGAGATGGAGCCAGAGCCGGCCGGCGTGGGTCAGGAGCGCGCCGGCAACGATCTGCGCGTAGACCACCGCCACGGCCGCGAGGGCCAGCCGGCGCGCACCCGGGTCGGCCGCACGTGCGGGCGCCGCGGCCGCGCGCGACGTGACGAGCGCGATGGCGGCGAGCAGCGCGAAGAACGCCTGGGCGAGGCTCCCGTGGACGATCGCGAGCGTGTCCGCCTGGAGCACCACGCGCAGGCCGCCCAGCACGCCCTGGGCGACGACGGCGAGGACGGCGGCGGCGCCGAGCCACCGGAGCCGCCCGCCCGCGCGCCAGAGCGCCGCCGCGAGGCCGAGCGTGAGCAGGCCGACGGCGGCGCCGGCGAGGCGGTGGCTGTGCTCGTAGAAGACCCCGCCGACCATCCGCGCCCACGGGAGCAGGAACATGTTGTAACCGAAGCTGCTCGGCCAGTCGGGCACCGCGAGCGCCGCGCCCGTGTTCGTGACCAGCCCCCCGAGGAGGATCAGGACGAACGTCGCCGCGAGCGTCACGAGCGCGAGCCGGTGCGCCACCGCCTCCCCCCGATCAGTGGCGCCGCGCTCCCGCGGACGTCACGGGCGGCGCGTTCTGCGGCAACCAGTCTTCCTTCGACTCGGGCGAACTGTACTCGTAGGGGCCGCGGTAGACGGTCGGCAGCGTCGCGCCCCAGTTCAGGTGCGGCGGCGGCGACGGCGCCGTCCACTCGAGGGTGTTGGCGTTCCAGGGGTTCAGCGGCGCCTTCTTCCCGGCGAAGAGCGACCAGAAGAAGTTGATGACGAACGGGATCTGCCCCAGGCCGAGGCAGAGCGCCGAGATCGTGATGAACACGTTCCAGTGCTGCTGGTGCTGGAGGAACTCGTACTGCATCGGGTTGTAGATGCGCCGCATCTGCCCGCCGACGCCGATGATGTGCATCGGGAAGAACGTGAGGTTGAAGAAGACGAACGTCGGCCAGAAGTGGAGATGGCCGAGGACCGTGTTCGTCATCCGCCCGAACATCTTCGGGAACCAGTAGTAGATCGCGGCGAAGGCGCCGAAGATCGAGCCGCCGAAGACGACGTAGTGGATGTGGGCGACGATGAAGTACGTGTCCTGGATGTAGATGTCCACGGGCGTCGAGGCCATGAAGATGCCGCTGAGCCCGCCGATGACGAACATCGACACGAACGCGAGCGCGTTCAGCATCGGCACGGTGAACTGGATGCGCCCGCCCCACAGCGTGCCGAGCCAGTTGAAGGTCTTGATGGCCGACGGCACCGCGATGACCATCGTCGTGACGGTGAACGCCATGCCGAGCGCCGGGCTCATGCCGGAGACGAACATGTGGTGGCCGTAGACGACCCACGAGAGGAACGCGATGGCGATCATCGAGAACGCCATCGCGTGGTAGCCGAAGATCGGCTTGCGGGAGAAGACCGGCAGGATCTCCGACGCGATGCCCATCGCCGGCAGGATCAGGATGTAGACCTCCGGGTGGCCGAAGTACCAGAAGAGGTGCTGCCACAGGAGCGGCTCGCCGCCGCCCGAGGGACGGAACCAGCTCGTCCCGAGCGTGCGGTCGAAGAGGAGCATCGCGACGGCCGAGGTCAGCACGGGTAGCGCCAGCAGGAGCAGGATCGCCGTGATGAACAGGGACCAGACCACCAGCGGCATCCGGAAGAGCCGCATCCCCGGCGCCCGCATGTTGATGATCGTGGTGATGTAGTTGATCGCCCCCATCATCGAGCCGATACCCATGATGAAGAGGCTGATGCACCAGATGTTCTGCCCCCAGTTCACGCCCGTGTACGACGCCACCGCGGAGAGGGGCGCGTAGGAGGTCCACCCCGCCGCGGCGTGGCCGCCCTCCACGAAGAAGCCGGAGAGCATGATGAGGCCCGCGCTGCACGTCACCCAGAAGGACAGCATGTTCAGGAACGGGAACGCCATGTCGCGCGCGCCGATCATCAGCGGGATGCAGAAGTTCCCGAACGCGCCCGCGAGGATCGGCATGATCACGAAGAAGATCATGATCGTCGCGTGCATCGTGAACGCCATGTTGTACGTGCTGGGCTCGAGGATCCCGCCCGTCTCCCGGAGGATCGGGCCGAGCCCCGGCACGGGCGTCTCGGGCCACGCGAGCTGCCAGCGGACCATGAGGGCCAGGAGCCCGCCGATGATCATCATGAAGAGCCCGAGGAACAGGAACTGCCGGGCGATCATCTTGTGGTCCGTGGAGAAGATGTACGTCCGAACGAAGCCGAGCTCGTGGTGCCCGGCGTGCTCGACGTGCCCGTGCGCGGTCGCGCTGCTGGCGCTCATCTCTTGGCTTTCCCCTCTTTCTTGGGCTCGACCGCGGGCTTCGCCTCGGCGGGCTTGGCCTCCGCGGTGAGGTTCTCCGCGGCCCACTTCGCGTACTCCTCCGGGGTGTGCACGTAGATCCAGCCCCGCATCCCGGAGTGGCCGAAGCCGCACAGCTCGGCGCACGGCCATTCGTATTTGCCGGGCTTCACGACCTCGAACCACTGGACGATCTCACGGCCCGGCACCGCGTCCTGCTTCATGCGGAACTGGGGCACGAAGAAGCTGTGGATCACGTCCTGCGAGCGCAGGTGCACGCGGATCACCTTGTTGACGGGCACGTGCATCTCGTCGAGGAAGACCGTGTCGTTGCCCGGGTAGGTCACCTGCCAGTTGAACTGCTTCGCCGTCACGTAGACGTCGAAGTCGGTCGGCGGCACGTGCATCTTGATCCTCGACCAGGCGGGCACGCTGAGGATCGTCAGGATGACGAGGATCAGCGCCGGCACGACGGTCCACGCGATCTCGAGCGGCGTGCTGCCGTGCGTGTACCGCGCCTTCCGGCCGGGCCGGTCACGGTAGATCACGATGAACACCAGCATCGCGACGAACACGAGGACGAACGTCACGCCGGTGATGTAGTAGATGAGGTGGAACAGCCAGTCGATCTCCTGGCCGTACGTCGACACGTTCTCCGGCAGCCACCAGTCGAGCATGCAGAGCCTCCTGGCCCTACTTCTTCATCTCGATGCTGACCTTCGCCACCTGCCCGGCCTTGACCTCGACCTCCTTCGTCTGCTTGCCGAGCGTCTCGTGCCAGACCTCCAGCGTGTGCTTGCCCGCCGGGACGTTCGCGATCTTCGTCACGCCGCTGCCGTCCGTGACGCCGAAGTAGGGATGCGGCATGACGGCGACCCAGCCGAGCATCCAGCTGTGCACGTCGCAGGTCAGCTTGATGATCTCGGGCTTCTCGAACTTCTCCGTCATCACCTTCTTGAACTTCGGCTGCGCCTTGTTGATGGACGGGTTGGCGGTCGAGTACGTGTGGATGTTGTGCAGGACGCCGTCGGAGTTCTTGATCTCGATCTCGCCCGGCGTCATCGCGAGCACGTGGGGGACGAACTTGCAGCCGTGCTGATCGACCTCGGCCTTCTTCGCGGTCGCCTCGCCCTTCATGCCGGCGACGGAGACGACGGCGTTCGCGAGCCCCTTGTTCCCGCCGACGACCACCTTCTCGATCTTCGCCTCGGTCCCGCACTTGTCGGTGTCCTTGTTGATCTTGAGCGTCTGGATCTGCGGCGCGCCGGCGTAGGTCACCGTCGCTTCGATGGTTCCGCCGCCCTGGGCCCCCACCGGCGCCGGCCGGGCGACGAACACGGCGAGGCCGGCGACGAGGGCGAGCGCCAGGAACGCTCCGAATGCTCTGCGCATGGCTCTTGCTCCTCCTGCTGACGCGAGGTTATGCACGCCTGCGTGCGACGCGACCCACGAGCACCATGACGACGAACGTCAGGACCGCCACCACCGGAGGAACGACGAAGCGGCGACTCGATTGCGGCTCCTCCAGCCGCAGATAGTACCACGATGTCAGGGACATCCTGGCCCCGGCCTCCCCCGCTCCGCCGTCCCACGCCTGGAACGCGATCGGCGTGAAGACGCCGGGCCGGAACGTGAGGCGCGCGGCGTCCTTCGAGACGAGCGGGCGCTTCAGCACGAGCCGGTACTGGCCGTCGGCGTAGACCGCCTTGGCGGTGACCTCGCCGCCCGCGATCGGCGCGAGCTTCGCCGGACCGTTCGCGTGCGCCTCGGTGCCGCCCTTGCCGTTCTCCCAGCGGAGCAGGTACACGGCGTCCGACGCGTCGCCCATGAGGAAGTACGGCCGCTCGAGCCCCGTCGGCAGCTCCCGCGGGAACTGGAGCGCCACGGCGTCGGCGAAGGTCTTGTTCACCGCGTCCTGCACCGACCGCGTCGGGTCGTCCCACGCGAGGTGAAACGCGATCTCCTTCTCGTTCCAGGCGGCCCGCAGCGTCACCACGTCGATCGCGGGATTGACGTTCCGCGGCTCGATCGTCACCTGCCCGACCAGGGGGACGTTCTGCGGGGCGATCCCCGCCCAGAACGGCGCGTTGGGATCGTCGGGGATGTCGCCCGCGACCGCCCGCGCCGACAGGAGCGTGGCGTAGCCCGGCGACTCGGGGCCGAGCGACGCGATGTAGTTCGCCAGGTGCCAGATGTCCTCGGGCTTCTCGACCGAGTCGATGAACGTCGGCATCGGCGTGCCGAGGATCCCGGCCGCGAGCCGCATGGCGATGTCGGCGCGCGTCGCCCCACCGCGGAAATTCCAGCGCTTGGCGAGGTTCGCCGGCCGGATCGGATGGCCCCACTCGTCCTTCAGCTCGGGGCGCGAGGGGCCGTCGGCCCGGCCCGCGGCGCCGTGGCACTTGTTACACTCGATCGCCTCGAACATCTCCTTGCCCCGCTTGATCGACTCGGGCGACGAGGCGACTTCCTTCGGCAGCTCCTGCTTCTTTGGCGCTTCCTTGAAGCGCTCCGGCGCGAACGTCTTGAGGTACGCGACGAGGCTCCAGCGGTCCTTCTCCGGCAGGACCTTCCACCCCGGCATGAACGTCCCCGGCATGCCGTGCGTGATCACGGTGAAGAGATCCTGGTCGGTCGGCGTCTTGTTGGCGGTCGTGCGGATCTTGTAGATGCCGGTCGTGAAGTCGCGCGGCCGCGGATCCAGCAAGTCGGCCGCCGGCCCCTTGCCGTCGCCCTTCTCGCCGTGGCAGAGCGCGCACTTCTTCTCGTAGACGATCTTCCCCGCCTGCGCGTCCCCCGCCTGCCCGTACGCCTGTCCCACGCCCGCAGCCAGGGAGATCAAGGAGAGAAGCGCGCACGCGGCCAGTCGCGCGGGCCGGCGCAGCCCTGCGAGACCCGTGTAGTCAGGGCTGCCGGAGGCGAGCGTTTGAGAACCGGCCACCCGCGTTGCAGCTAGCGTGGTCGAGCAGGGCTCGCCGACCCGCGCGAGGCGCGCTGCGACTAGCGTGGTCGACGAGGGGCCCCCGCCTCCCACGCCTCGCCGACTGACGAGCGCGCGCATCAGTGCGAGGTCTCCCAGCGCCGCGGCTGCTGGCCCGTCGCGTCGTACAGGTACATGATGACCTGCCAGACCTGCTCCTCGGTCAGGCGGTCCTCCCACGCGGGCATCGCCGAGTTCCAGGGCGTCGACTCCCTCGGGAGCCCGGGACCGCCCTTCGCGATCCGCCAGAAGAGGTACGCCTCCTGGAGCATCGCGATCGTGCCCGGATCCTGGAAGTCCGCCGGCTGCGGATTGAGCGCCGGCGCGAACAGGCCGTGCCCGTCGAGGTTGTCGCCGTGGCAGTACATGCAGTTCCGGATGTAGATCTCGCCGCCCGCCGCGACGTGCCGCTTGACGCTCGCCTGGTCCTTCCGCAGGGGGTTCTCCACGCCGGAGATGTTGATCTCCTTGCCGCGGAACTGGATCGAGCCCGGCGGCGCCGGATGCACCGCGCGCAGCTCCGCCGGGGCCTGGGGCGTCGCCGCCGCCTGCGTGTAGGCGTAGTAGCCGAGGAGGATCGGTAGCACGACCGCGAGCGCCAGGCGCACGGCCCGGCGGCTCGGGTCCACGAGCGTCGCGCGGATCGGGCCCACGAACGAGCGCCAGGAGTCCGAGTCTGAGGAGACGTAGATGAGAACGGCCAGGAGCACGACCGTCATGTAGATCTTGATGACGCTCCACGGCGCGGGCGGGCGGATCCCGAACCGCAGCACGACGAACGCGAGCACGAGGATCAGGACCGCCTGGACGAAGCGCGAGCGCAGCAGGCTCATGCCGGAGTCATTTGAGCGTCAGGAGGAAGGAGACGAGGTCGACGTACTCCTTCGCCGTCAGCGACTGGCCGAACATCGGCGGCATGACGCCCTTGGGGTAGCCCGTCACGGTGCCCATCGCCGCCGGGTTGAGGATCTTGCCCATGATGTACTCCGGCGTCTGGATCCGCGCGATCTGCGAGAGGTCGGGCCCGACGGGCGAGGCCCCGATCTTGCCCGCCTTGTGACAGGCGATGCAGGCGCCCTTGCCCGTGAAGACCGCCTCGCCCGCCTTGGGGTCGCCGGGCAGCTTGAGCTCCGCCGGCGCGCCGCCCGCCGCCGCGCCGGCCGTCTTCGGGATGTCGTCGAGCTTCACGTCCACGGTGCCCCCGAGCGACTCGAGGAACGCCGTGACCGCCCAGAGCTCGGAGCGGTTGAGCCCGATCGGCGGCTTGTCGACGCGTGGCATGATGTTGGGGTAGCCCTCGACGAGGTAGGCGCCCGGGTCGAGCAGCGACTCGATGATGTACTGCTTGGCGCTGAGCCCGGGCTTCCGCTTGGCGGCGCGCGCGCCGACGCCCGCGAGGTCGGGCGCGCGCATGCCCTTCTCGCCGACCTTGTGGCAGACCTCGCAGGTCCCCTTGGTCTTGAAGATCTGCTCGCCGGCCTTCACGAGCTGCTCGGGCGTGACGCCGCCGCCCTCGAGGGAGAGCTCCTCGGGGGGCCTGGACTCGATCTGCGGGATCGAGTTCGCGAAGTACGTGTACGACCCCATCACGCCCAGCGCGAAGGCGCCGACCTTCACTCCGACGGGCACGCGCATCGCTAGGGGGCGTCCTCGCTGCCGCCCGCGATCACCGGCGCCGCGCCGTGCGCCCCGGCTCGGCCGCGCTCGGAGAGCCCGCCGAGCCAGAAGATGAACATCACCAGCGCGAAGAACGCGGCGGTCACGATCGTGATGACGTTCGCGGCGTAGCCGAGCGCCGGCGTGACCGCGTCCACCGAGGTGTCGCGCATGACGCCGTACACGTGCCAGTACTGCCGGATCCCCGAGCGCGCGAAGCCCATCAGCCCCATCAGCCACGTGAAGGTGACGGCGAGGAGGATCAGCACGTACTGCGAGCGCGCGGGGATCCGGCCCCAGCGGATCGCGCCGGTCGAGCGCGCCCCGCGGAACATCGGGATGTCGATCGTCATCACCAGGACGATCGCGCCGAGCACCGCGCCCACCTGGTAGACCGAGAACCCGATCCGCACGATGGACTCGACGAAGTAGCCGTACACGCCGTAGAACACGACGATCGCGGCCGCGACGAAGAACGCCGCCCACTGGATCGCCATGCCGGTCAGCACCCAGGACTTGATCGGGAGCTTGTTGGCGCGGCGGTAGAGCACGTAGGAGAGGAACGTCGTGAGGATCATCAGGTTGACGGCGGTGTTCTTGGCCGACATCACGCCGAGGACGCCGAGGACGGGATGGTGGGTCCCGCCTATCGCGCGGGCCTCGTCGAGCGTCACGATCAGGCTGTGGGGCGTCGCCCACACCATGAACCCGATCGCGAGGATCATCAGCATGTACGGGACGTATTTCCGGTAGCGCTCGGACCCCGGGATGCGTTCCATGCCGAGCCAGAGGTAGTAGTTCGAGCCGAGGAAGAGGATGCCGATCAGGATGGCCTGGATGATCCAGAGCCACGACATGAAGCCGCCCATCATCGTGATGCCCATCGTCTGGTTGAACGCGTAGATCTCGCGGCCGAGCCAGTAGCCGGCGAACGGGAGCACGATGAACGCCGACAGCGCGACGAAGTTTCCGACGTAGCCCATCCAGTCGTAGCGCGCCCGCTCCTCGTCGGTCGTCGCGTTGAGGAACCGGAACGCGGCGTAGGCGGCGGCGATCGTGCCGCCGAAGACGATGTTCGCGATCAGGCGGTGGATGTTGAGCGGCATCCAGGTGTAGTTGTTGATCGCCGCCCAGACCGAACCCTTGAGGGCGCCGCTCTCCGTGATGCCGGCGGGCGACATCATGAAGGTCACCCAGGAGTTCGCGACGACGAGGATCGCGGTGCCGAGGAGGTTCGACAGCACGCCGAGGCCCACGTGGATCCACTTCCTCGGGCCGGCGAGCCAGTCCCAGCCGTAGTACCAGAGGTAGACCGTGAAGGTCTCCGCGAAGAACAGCAGGGCGTAGACCCAGTAGGTCGGGAAGAAGATCGAGGTCATGTACGTCCAAAACTTCGGGTAGTAGCCGACGAACAGGAACAGGAGGAACGCGCCGAGGAGGGCGGTCGTGGAGAACGCCGCGAAGGTGAGCTTGACGAACTCGTGCGAGAGCCAGTCGTAGCGGGCCTCGCCCGTGCGCCAGCCGATGATCTCGATGATCACCGCGAAGATCGGCACGCCCAGGATGAACGCGGCGAAGTTCAGGTGGAGCTGGGCCACCGCCCACACGGCGAGCCGGGAGCCGATCAACGGGAAGGCGCGATACGCCGGCTCCGTGGCGGCGTCCTGCGCGTGCGCGGGAAGGGCGGCGACGACGGCGACGAGGAACGCCGCCGACAGGGCCGCCCGGGCGGCCTGCCGGAGGGCGGAGCCATCCCTCATTGCGACTCCCGGAAGAAATCCCAACGACGGCGTTGGTCGGCCCTCGCGAGCGACGCGCTTGTTCTCGGATTCACAGGAGCGATCAGCGCCAACTTTTAGGCCAAACTGTTTGGAGTGTCAAGGGAAAACGACCCGGACGCGTTTGACACACGCGAGGCCGAACATTAACATCGCTACGAGGAGCCCGCGATGAAGCCGCAGCTCTCCCAACGCTTCCAGTTCTCGCTCGCCTACGTCCTCGTGGCGGCCGTCGTCCTGTCG
>DATFVL010000289.1 GCA_035260325.1 Candidatus Methylomirabilota bacterium
TAGATGGTGCGGCGCGAGATGCCGAGCGCGTTCGCCGCGGCCTCCTTGTCGTCCTTGTAGAAGGCGAGGGCACGCAGGATCAGCTCCTTCTCCACCTCGGCGAGCTGCGGGATCGCCCCGCCGCCGCTCATCGGCGCCGCCGACAGGACGCGGTCGCTCGCGAGGCTCGGCAGGTCGGCGAGCGTGATCTGCTCGCGCGCGCCCATCGCGTACGCGCGCTCGAGGAGGTTCTCGAGCTCGCGCACGTTGCCCGGGAAGTCGTAGCCCTGCAGCGCGGTGACCGCCTCGGGCGTGATGCCGCGGAGCTCACGGCGGAAGCGCCGGTTGAAGCGGCGGATGAAGTAGTTGGCGAGCGCCTGGACGTCTTCGCGCCGCGCCCGGAGCGGCGGCAGGCTGACCCGGACCACGTTCAGCCGGTAATAGAGGTCCTGACGGAACTTCTCCTCGGCGATCGCGCGGTCGAGGTCGCGGTTGGTCGCGGCGATGACGCGCACGTCGACCACGTACGCCTTGGTCGAGCCCACGGGGCGGACCTGCATCTCCTGGAGCACCCGCAGGAGCTTCACCTGCAGCGCGGGCGAGAGCTCCACGATCTCATCGAGGAAGATCGTCCCATCGTTGGCGCCGCGGAAGAGCCCGACCGTGTCGGACACCGCGCCGGAGAACGCGCCGCGGACGTGGCCGAAGAACTCGGACTCGAGGAGATCCGCGGGGATCGCGCTGCAGTTGACGGGGACGAACGGGCCCTTCGCGCGCGGCGAGAGGCGGTGGATCGCGGCGGCCACCAGCTCCTTGCCCGTGCCGCTCTCGCCCTCGATGAGCACGGGCGACGAGGTCGGGGCGACCTTGGCGATGATCTCCTTCACGCGCTGCATCGGCCCCGAGTTGCCGACGAGCTCCGTGACGGCGAGCTCCTCGCCGAGGCGCTCGCGGAGGTCGTGCACCTCGCCGCGGAGGAAGCGGCGCTCCATCATCCGCACCATGAGGTGGCGGAGCTCGTCGAGGATCACCGGCTTCGAGAGATAGTCGTACGCCCCCTCCTTGAGCGCCTCGACGGCCGAGGTGATGGTCGGGTAGCCCGTCATCATGACGATCTCGATGGACTCGTCGTGGCGCTTGATCTCCTTGAGGAGCTCGAGGCCGCTCATCTCGGGCATGCGGATGTCGGTGAGGACGGCATCGAACATCTCGCCGCGCACGGCCTCGATCGCGTCGGTGCCGCTCGAGGCGCACTTGACCTGGTACCCCCACTGGGTCAGCGCTTCCTGCAGGAGGCGCAGGATCGAGGGCTCGTCGTCCACCACCAGGATCTTGGCCATTTCCATGGGCGTGAGAGACTTTAGCATAAACTGGTGTCAAACTGACAAGGTATTCCGGAGAGATCAAGAGACCCGATCTTGCGTCGGAGTCGCTGCCATGTTAGCGTGGCTGTTGACTTTTTAACGAGGAGACATCGTGCATGGCTGACGTCGCGACCGTCCACCTCACCGAGCAGAGCTTCGACGAGACCCTGAGCCGACAGCACGGCCTCATGATGGTGGACTTCTGGGCCGAGTGGTGCGGGCCCTGCCGGGCGATCTCGCCGGTCCTCGAAGATCTGACTCGCGAGTCCGCCGGCAAGGTCACGCTCGCCAAGGTCAACGTGGACGAGAACCCCGGCCTCGCGGCGCGGTACGGGATCAGGTCGATCCCGACGATCCTGTTCGTCAAGCAGGGGAAGGTCGCCGACCAGGTCATCGGGGCCGTGCCCCGGGCCAAGATCAAAGAAAAGCTGGACGCGCTCGCCTGAGGCACCCCGGGCGGGGACCGCATTAGTACCTCGGGCATAGGCATCCCGTCTCTCTCTCCAAGCCGAGACGAGTTCCGGTCTCTCGCGGCGCGGGGGAACCTCGTCCCGGTGTTCGCCGAGCTCCCGGCCGACCTCGACACGCCGCTGTCGGCCTACCTGAGGCTCCGGCCCGGGCCCTACGCGTTCCTGCTCGAGTCGGTCGAGGGCGGCGAGGTTTGGGCGCGGTACTCCTTCCTCGGCGCCGACCCGCTGATGGTGCTGACGGCGAAGAACGGCCGCCTCACGCTCAGGCGCGGGACGCGGACGGAGCGCCTGCCCGACGGGAACCCGCTCGAGGCGGTCCGCGACCTGCTCCGTCAGTTCCAGCCGGTGCCGGTGCCGGGCCTCCCGCGGTTCCAGGGCGGCGCGGTCGGCTACCTCGCCTACGACATGGTCCGCCACATGGAGCGGCTGCCGCGGACCACCGAGGACGACCTCGGGCTGCCCGACGCCGTCTTCATGTTCACCGACACGCTGCTCGTCTTCGACAACCTGCGCCACCGGCTGCTCGTGATCGCGAACGCGGTGCTCGACCGCCGGGACCCCGCGGCGCTCGACCGCGCCTACGACCGCGCGGCCGTGCGCATCGGCATGACGCTCGCGAAGCTCGCGCGCCCCGCGCGCGCCCCCGCGCCCCTCACGCTGCCGTCGCACGCCCCCCTGCTCGCCCAGGGCGAGGAGGGCTTCACCTCGACGATGAGCGAGCAGGAGTACACCGACGCCGTCCGGCGCGCGAAGGAGTTCATCACCGCCGGGGACGCCTACCAGATCGTCCTGTCGCGCCGGCTCGACTGCCGGCTCGGCGCCGACCCGTTCACCGTGTACCGCGCGCTCCGGACCATCAACCCGTCGCCGTACCTCTTCTTCCTGCGGCTCGGCCCGACCACCCTCGTGGGCTCCTCGCCCGAGGTGCTCGTCCGCCTCGAGGGCGACCGCGTGGACCTCCGGCCCATCGCGGGCACGCACCCGCGCGGCGGCACGGAGGCGCAGGACCGCGAGATCGAGGACCGGCTCCGCACCGACCCGAAGGAGCGCGCCGAGCACGTCATGCTCGTGGACCTCGGGCGCAACGACGTCGGGCGCGTGTCCGAGCTCGGCTCGGTCACGGTGACGGAGTTCATGGCGATCGAGCGCTACTCGCACGTGATGCACCTGGTGAGCCACGTGACGGGCCGGCTCCGGGCCGGCACCGATGCGCTCGGCGTGCTCCAGGCGTGCTTCCCCGCCGGGACGCTCACCGGCGCGCCGAAGATCCGGGCGATGGAGATCATCGACGACCTCGAGCCCACCCAGCGGGGGCCGTACGGCGGCGCCGTCGGCTACGTCTCCTATTCGGGCAACCTCGACTCGTGCATCACGATCCGCACCGTCGTCTGTCACGGCACGCGCGCCTCGGTGCAGGTCGGCGCGGGGATCGTCGCCGACTCGGACCCGAAGACCGAGTGGCTCGAGACGCGCTCGAAGGCCCAGGGGATGCTGCTGGCGCTGCGGATCGCGGCGGGGAGCCGGCGGCGATGATCCTCGTCATCGACAACTACGACTCCTTCACCTACAACCTCGTGCAGTACCTCGGCGAGCTCGGCGCGCGGCTCGAGGTGGTGCGCAACGACGCGCTGGACGTCGCGGGCGTCCTGGCGCTCGGGCCCGAGCGCGTCGTCGTGTCGCCCGGCCCGGGCAACCCCGACCAGGCCGGCGTCTCCCTCGAGGTGATCCGCCGTCTCGGCCCGACGACGCCGATCCTCGGCGTCTGCCTCGGCCACCAGGCGATCGGCCAGGCGTTCGGCGCGACCGTCGCGCGCGCGAAGACGCAGATGCACGGCAAGACCTCGGCGATCCGCCACGACGCCCGCGGCGTGTTCGCGGGGCTCTCGAACCCGTTCGTCGCCACGCGCTATCATTCCCTCGCGGTGCTGCGCGAGACCGTGCCCGACGACCTCGAGATCACGGCGACGGCGGAGGACGGGGAGATCATGGGCCTGCGTCACCGGCGCTATCCGGTCGAGGGCGTGCAGTTCCACCCCGAGTCCATCCTGACCGTCGAGGGCAAGCAGCTCCTGAAGAACTTCCTGGCGCTGGCGCGCTCATGACGGGGCGGGCCACCGAGCGCCGGCTGATCGAGATCGTCCGCCGCGCCGCGGGGCGCGGCCCGGGCGTGCGGGTGGGCATCGGCGACGACTGCGCCGTGCTCGAGCCCGGCGCGGGGCGCCTCCTGCTCGCGACGACCGACCTCATGATCGAGGACGTCCACTTCCGGCGCCGGTGGGCCACGCCCGCCGACCTCGGCTGGAAGTCGCTCGCCGTGAACCTGTCCGACATCGCGGCGATGGGCGGCCGGCCGCGCTGGGCGCTGATCGCCCTCGCCTGCCCCGACGGCGTGAGCGTGGAGGACGCGGAGGCGTTCTACGCCGGCCTGCTGGCCCTGGCCAGCGAGCACGACGTCACGGTCGTCGGCGGCGACACCGCCGCGTCGCCCGCGGGCTGGATGGTGAACGTGACGCTGCTCGGCGAGGCCGCCGCCAAGCCGCTGCTCCGCTCCACGGCGCGCGCGGGCGACGTCATCGCGGTCACCGGCGCGCTCGGCGGCGCGGCCGCGGGGCTGGCGCTGCTCGAGCGGCCGGCGGCGCCCGCGGGCGTGGCCGCGGCGGCGCTCGACGCCGTGCGGGCCGCGCACCTTCGGCCGCGCCCGCGCGTGCGCGAGGGGCAGTGGCTCGCGGCCGCCGGGGGCGTCACCGCGATGATCGACCTCTCCGACGGCCTCGCCACGGACCTCGGTCACGTCGCCGAGGAGAGCGGCGTCGGCGCGCGCGTCCGCCTCGCTCAGGTGCCCGTCGCCGACGGCGCACGCGCCGTGGCCGCGGCGCTCGGCCACGACGCGCTCGCCTGGGCGACGGGCGGCGGCGAGGACTACGAGCTCCTGCTGACGTGCGAGCCGGGCGCGCTCCCACGGCTCGCCGCCGGCCTCGCCGAGGCCACGGGCGCGCGGCTCACCGCGATCGGCGAGGTCGCGGCCGCCGGCGAGGGCGTCCGCTACACCGACGCCGCGGGCCGCGAGGTCCAGGTGGCGCCGGGGTTCGAGCACTTCGTCACGGGGCGGGCGTGAGCGACAACCTGTTCGTCAAGCTCCTGAGCCTCGTCGTGTTCATCGTCTGCTCGGGCCTCCTCACCGGCGCGGAGGCGGCGTATTTCTCGCTCGGCCGCGCGCGGCTCAAGCGCGTCGCCGCCGAGGGCGCCGGCGCGGCGCAGCCGCTCATCGAGCGGCCCCACGAGCTCCTCGTCACGCTGCTCGTCGGCATCACCCTGATCAACATCGCCGCCTCGGCGCTCGCCGCGCTGATCGCCGACCAGGTGTTCGGCCACAGGTGGGTGCTCCCCGTCCAGATCCTCGGCACGATCCTTATCCTGACGACCTTCGGCGAGGTCCTGCCGATGACCCTCGCGGTCAAGTATCCGGAGCGGTTCCTGGCGCTCGTCGACCGCCCCGTCGGCTGGCTCGGGCGGCTCCTGGCGCCGGTGCGCGCCCTCCTGGCCGCGCTCAGCGAGCTGACGGTCCGGCTCATCGGCAGCGAGCGCCGGGGGCAGCCGGAGCTTTCCGAGGAGGAGCTGCGGACGCTCGTGGACGTCGGCGCCAGCGAGGGCGTGGTCGAGCGCGAGGAGCGCGAGATGATCCTCAAGGTCTTCGAGCTCGAGGGCACGCTCGTGCGCTCGCTGATGGTGCCGCGGCCCGACATGTTCTGCCTGGACGTCGCGACGCCCGCGGACCGCATCCTGCCCGCGCTGCGCGAGCAGCTGCACTCGCGCGTGCCCGTCTACGAGGGCTCGATCGACGTGATCGTGGGCGTCCTCTACACCAAGGACCTCCTGCCCTACCTCGAGGGCCTCCCGCCCGACTTCGACCTCCGCGCGCACCTGCACCCGCCCTACTTCGTGCCGGAGTCCAAGCGCGCCGACGCCCTCCTGCAGGAATTCCAGGCGAAGAAGCTCCTGATCGCCATCGTCGTGGACGAGTACGGCGGGACGGCGGGGCTCGTCACGCTCGAGGACCTCCTGGAGGAGCTGGTCGGCGAGATCGCGGACGAGTTCGACGAGCCGGAGCGGCTCATCCAGCGGGTGGACGCGAGGACTTTCCGCGTCTCCGGGAAGCTGCCGATCGACGAGCTGAACGCGGCGACGGGGCTCAGCGTCTCGAGCGAGTCGTACGACACGGTCGGCGGCTGGGTCCTCGATCTCTTCGGGCGCGTGCCCCGGCGCGGGGAGCGGAAGCAGACCCCCGAGCTCGTCGTGACCGTCGAGAAGGTCGAGCGCACCCGCGTCGTCGAGGTGCTCGTGGCCCTCAAGAAGCCCGTCTCGGGCGAGGTCGCGGCGTGACGCCGATGCTCTGGCTCGCCGCGCTGTGCCTCCTGGCGACGATGTTCTTCTCCGCCGCCGAGATGGCCTTCATCGCCGCGAGCCGGCACCGCCTGCGCTACCTCGCGGAGGAGGGGAACCGCACCGCGGCGCTCTACCTCGAGGCCTTCCGCCAGCCCGAGCGCGTGCTTTCGACCGCGATGATGGGCGTGACGGTCGCCCACATCGTCGCCGCCTCGGCCGTCACGTGGAGCCTCCTGCCGTTCCTCGGCGGCCTCGCGCCCGTCGTCGTGACGCTCCTGCTCACGCCCGTGATGCTGGTCTTCGGCGAGATCATCCCCAAGGCGGTCGCGCGGGAGTGGGCGACGAGTCTCATCCTGCGTCTCTACCAGCCGCTCACCTGGGCGGCCGCCGCGCTGCTGCCCTTCGTCGCCTTCGCCAACGTGGTCGTCCGCTCCGTGCTGCGCGTCTTCGGCGCGAGCGGGCCGGACACGCGCGCGTTCGTGTCCCGCGAGGAGCTGAAGGCGCTGCTCCAGATGGAGCCGGGCGAGGCGGCCGTGACGACGCAGGAGGCGGAGCTGATCGACAACATCTTCGACCTCGGCGACACGACGGTGCGCGAGGTCATGGTGCCGCTCGTCGAGGTCGCGATGCTCCCCGAGACCGCCTCGCCCCAGGACGCGATCGCGCTCATCCGCCAGCGCGGCTTCTCACGCATTCCGATCTACCGGCTACGGGAGACCAGCATCGTGGGCGTCGTCGCCGCGATGGACCTCCTGAGCCGGGGCACCTCGGTGAGGACGCTGGCGGAGCTCGGGCGCCCGCCGTATTATGTGCCGGAAACGAAACGGATCGACGACCTGCTGCGCGAGATGCAGCGCGCGCGGACCCACATGGCGGTGGTCGTGGACGAGTACGGCGGCTCCATCGGCATCGTCACCCTCGAGGACGTCCTCGAGGAGATCGTCGGCGAGATCCGGGACGAGCGCGACCGGACCCCCGCCGCGGTGGAGCGCCTGCCCGACGGGAGCTACCTCGTGGCCGCGCGCGCGAACGTGGACGAGCTGAACGAGGCGCTCGACTGGTCCCTGCCGAAGGAGGACTACGAGACGGTCGCCGGGCTCGTCCTGGCGACGCTCCACCGCATCCCGCGCGTGGGCGAGGAGTTCCAGATCCCGGGCTACACGATCACGGTGCTGGAGGCCGACGCGAGACACGTCACGGCCGTGAAGATCGTCCCGACCCCGTCGCCCAAAGGAGGCTCCTGAGCATGGCTGGCAAGATGGTGGAGTACCCGTCGAACGGCTCGAAGACGTCCGCCTACCTCGCGACGCCCGCGTCCGGCAAGGGCCCCGGCGTCATCGTCATCCAGGAGTGGTGGGGCCTCGTCGGCCACATCAAGAAGGTGTGCGACCGGTTCGCCGCCGAGGGCTTCACCGCGCTCGCGCCAGACATGTACCACGGCAAGACGGCGGACGAGCCCGACGGGGCCGGCAAGCTCTTCATGGCGCTCAACATCGGCCAGGCCGAGAAGGACCTGCGCGGCGCGGCCACGTACCTGCTGGGCCAGTCGTCCACGAAGAAGCTCGGCGCCGTCGGCTTCTGCATGGGCGGCCAGCTCGCCCTCTTCGCCGCGACCCTGAACCCCGCGGTCGGCGCCTGCGTCAACTTCTACGGCATCCACCCGAACGTCAAGCCCGACTACTCGAAGCTCACCGGCCCGGTGCTCGGGCTCTTCGCCGAGAAGGACGGCTTCGTGACGCCGCAGGTCGCGAAGGACACCGACGCGGCGATCAAGAAGGCGGGCAAGCAGTCGGAGATCAACATCTACCCGGGCGTGGACCACGGCTTCTTCAACGACGACCGGCCTGACGTCTACAACAAGCCCGCGGCCGCGGACGCCTGGACGCGAACGCTGACCTTCTTCCGCAAGAATCTGAAATAGCCGCGCCACGCTGCTGAGACGGCAACGGGGGACGGTTCCGAGCGAGCCTCCCTCGTTGCCACGTTCGTACGAACTGCCCCTCGTCCATCCTCGACTTCACCGGAACTGATTCAGGAGACGGCAGTGCCGTGGCCGAGACCGGAGTTTAGGGTTCGGATGTGAACCTACGCTCGGCAATCTCCGCAGCGGTAGCCAACCGGATTCGGACCCGTGTTTGAAGTCACGACCTTTTTCGCTATAAGTCGCTGCAAGTTTGGCGCTGTTTCGCGTCATCTGCATACTTGCTTCGAGGAGGTACAGCTCGCCGCGCTTCGCGTCTTCTGGGCGTAGCCGTCGGCCGTGATTACACCGGGTTCGAGTTGGCCATCCCGAGCAATCAGTCGTTTGAGGAGGCCCGTCTCACGGAATGCGAGGATCTTGCTCTCGATTTCTTCTTGAAGCTTCGGGTCCTCGGGATCGGCGTCTGCCCCAACGTCAATAATCGTGAGGCGATCGATGATGAGACGACCAAGCTCGATGTTGTAACAGAGATCCCGAGCGTCGATCCGGATGACAGGGAGCTTGGTGCGCTGGCCTCGGAATGGAATCGTGTAGACGTCTCCCGTCGGCGCACGCAGGTGCCCTCGGACGATCTCAAGTCGCCGCGAGTTCACGGATCTCGTCTCTGCCATGTTGCCCTCCGGTCGCGCTTATCTACGCGGCGTACCTTCGCAGATAATCGAGGCTCCCCGGCAGATCGCGAATCATTCGAAGAAACATGTCCATGGCTGCCGTCTGGACGTTTCGGCCAGCCTCCCAGCGCGAGATTGTATTCGCCCCAAGACGCAGCAGCCGCGCCAGCTCGGCCTGTGTGAGACCGAATCGCTCACGAATCGAGCGGATTTCATCGGCAGACAGAAGCCCATACTTTCGTCGGTAGATCTCCAAAGCTCGCTGTCGAAGCTTTCTCGCGTCATCGAATCGCAAGACGACTTCATGGCACTTCGGACAGCTGAGATGCGGAGACTCCGGAACGGCAATCTCCTCACCATTGACCGGAAGTTTGAGCCTGCCTTTCTTCTCTCTCATCGGGGTGCCGCACTCCGGGCAGGCATCGTCAGGCAACACAGAACCCCGCTTCGTTCGCTGTACCGACCCGCTAATCGTCTTCATCACTGTGATCCTCTTCTTCGTGAAACGAGATGACAACGCAATCGGAGCGAAGGACGACCTTCACGTAGACGACGACCGCGCCGACGGACGGCTTGAACACGTACATCCATTCACCGGTCTTCTTCGAAACGAGGCGCTCAACGAGATCGCTCGGCGCAAGGTTCGCCAGCACGTCCCCGGCGTCTTCCTCGTCGAGTCCCATATCGAGAGCCGCTAGCTCCTGGAGTGCCTTCATCGTGAAGCGCACCTTCCGCCGAGCCGCCATCTCGCGGATTCTGGCAAGAACCGCCGTGAGCCATCGACGCTGCGTTCACTCTTTGGTGAGATTATGCATATGGTGAAATCATAGGGCAAGCCTAAACTGTGGGGCGCCCGATGGCCCGGGCCTGCAATCATCGATATCGATCACCATCGTCTTCGAGGCTGATTGGGTCGCGTAAACCCTTCCCACCAACTGTTCCTCGGCAACACGGGTTCGATTCCCCAACGGGATTCGAACCCCGTGTTTTCATCGAGGTCACGTTTTCGCCGCAATTTCCGGCCCGACGTCTACAAGAAGGCCGCGGCCACGGACGCCTGGCGGCACACCCTGGCCTGCTTTCGCCAGCACCTCAAGTAGCCGGGGCCGCGGGAGGCTCTCGTCGTCTCCCGGCAGAGCCTCGCTCAGGGGAGCGCGGCGAGCACGAACTTCTGGTCGGCCCGCAGCACGCGGGCCTCGTCGAAGAGCAAGGCCCGTGCGCGGGCGAGCCGGGCCCGATTCTCGGTCTCCGGCCGCGAGTCGTCCACCAGGACCGAGCGGGCGGGATCGAAGAGGACGTCGTGGCGGACCAGCAGGTGGGTGATGCCCGCGGCCCGCGCCCGGGCCCGGAGGTCGGCCGCGCTCCCTGCCTCGGCCACCCACTGGCGGAACGTGTAGTCCTCGAACAGGTAGTCGCCGACGTAGGCCCGCTCCAGGTGATAGGTGTCCCGTCGCACGTCGATGAGCCAGACCGTGGCGTCGGTCGGCAGCGTCTCGTTGATGAGCCGGTAGTATGGATAGTAGTCGAGCCGACGGGTGAGATACGCGTCGCGCGGCTCGGTCCCCAGGACCACGCGGAGCGGGTCGTCGCTGACGAACCAGGCCAGGATCACCAGCTGGCCGCCCAGCGTGGCGGTCAGCAGTGCGCGGGCCAGCACCCGCCCGTTGTCGGCCAGCGCGGCGGCGGCGCCGGCGACGGCGAGGGCCCAGAGCGCCATAGCGGGCAGCAGATAGCGGAGCACCTGGGCTGAGAGCGCCCACCAGACGAAGAGCCAAGCGCCTCCGGCCGCCGCGATACCGAGCTCGGCATCGAGCCGCCGACGCCAGAGCGCGAGCGCGACCAGCGGCGTGCCGGCGAGGAAGGCGAGGCCGCAGACGCTCTCCCATTCCAATGGTGTTTCTCGCCGCCCCATCAGCGCGAGCCGCACTGGCAGCAGCAGGTAATCGAGCGGGCCCTTGGGGTCGCCGCCGTACTGGGCGTTGAAGGCCTGGAACAGGACGGAGCGCGTCTCGTCCCAGCCGAGCGCATGGCCCGGCCACAACCCGGGGAAGAACGGAAAGAGCGGGCTGCCGGTGAGGAGCCACGTGCGGAGATACCACGGGCTTCCGATCAGGAGCCCGGCGGCGAGCGCGCCTAGGCCGGCGGCGGCGAGGCGCGCCCCGTCCCGTCGTCCCTGGGCCCGGTACACGGGGAGCAGCACCAGAAGAACCAGGAGCACGAGCGCGGCGGCGGCAAGCGGCTTCACGGAGAGCGCGAAGCCGAGCGCCAGGGCGAGCTCGGCCAGCGTGGCTACGCCTCCGCCGGTCGACCAGCGCGCGGCGGCGCGGAAGGCAAGCACCACGTAGAGGGCGAGCGCTAGATCGACGTACGAGGCGCCTGCGACCTCCCACGCGACCGGGGCGGAGGCCATCAGCGCGGCGCCGGTGAGGGCGGGGCCCCGGCCGAGGCCGCGCTCGCGCGCCCAGCCATACACGACGGCCAGCAGCAGCGGGAAGTACGCGAACATCGCCGCGCCGAAGGCGACCTCTCCGGCCCGGTGACTCACCAGCCGGCCGAGGAGCATCCCCCAGACCCCGCTCATCTCGGCGCCGAGCGCGCGCAGACCCGGAATGTTGTAGGGCACATCCACGAGCGCGCCGGCCGCCAGCCAGGCTTTTGGGAGCGCGATGTGGTACTGCAGCGCGTCCTTCGCCGTGGGCGGGGCCAGCGCGGCGACGGCGGCGAGCGCGACCGGCAGCACGACAGAGGCCAACGCGAGCCGCGTGAAAAGTTCATCGCGCCGCTCAGTCGGGCACCGGCTGACCCGGGCGCGCCTGAACGCCAGGCCGGCCAGCCCGAGACCGGTCGAAAGCGCGACGACGGCCACCTCCGGCCGGTAGAGGCCGACCAAGCCGAGCGCGAGCCCGAGGTGCGACCAGAGGCCGGCGCCGAACGCGCAGCGCCTGGCCAAGGCGAGCGACGCCGACGGGCCGTCCCCGGCCGGACCGCCCCGCGCGACGAGCCGCAGGAGCAGGTCGCCAGCACCGTACCAGGCGACGAGGAGAAGGAGCGCCGCGCAGGCGCCGGCCGCGCTCTCGCGGACGCCCTGGACGCCCGGCAGGCCGCCGCGACCGAGTCCGGCCAGAAGCGCCAGAGCCTCTTCGGGGAGGCGGCGGAGCTCGATGCTCTGGAACCAGACGAACGCGAGGAGAAGTGCGAGAACGCCGGCAGCAACCGACAGGGAGCGGGCGTCGGGGGAACGCGTGAGGAACCTACGCCGACGCGGCGGCGGCCTTCTCCTTCTTCTTCCGCTTGCCGCCGGCGCCGGCCTCGCCCCGCGGCGCCTTCTCCTTCTTCTCCGCCTTCTTCTCCTTGTCCTTCGGCGCCTCGGCGCGGTCCACGAGCTCCAGGAGGACCAGCGGCGCGTTGTCGCCCGCGCGGTACCCCGTCTTGATGATCCGCGTGTAGCCGCCGTTCCGGTCGCCGAAGCGCGGCGCGATGGTGCTGAAGAGCTGGCCCACGACGCCGGTGTCGGGGACCATCGCGAGGACCTGGCGCCGCGCGTGGAGGGTGTCGCGCTTGGCGAGCGTGATCATGTGCTCGGCGAGCCCGCGCACGGCCTTGGCCTTGGCCTCGGTCGTCTCGATCCGCTCGTGGCGGAACAGCGCCACGAGGAGGTTCCGGAAGAGTGCCCAGCGGTGCGCGGTGACGCGACCGAGCTTGAACCCGGCGATCCGGTGCCTCATCGCGCCACTCCCGTGCCGCGCCCGAGCGCGCCGAGGACGTTCGGGTCGATCCGCATGCCGAGCGACAGCCCGAGGGCGGCGAGCGCGGTCTTGATCTCGTCGATGGACTTCTCGCCCAGGTTCTTCACGTGCTCGAGGTCGCCCTCGGCCTTCTGGACGAGGTCCACCACCAGGTTGATGTCGGCGTTCTTCAGCGCGTTGATCGCGCGGGCCGGCAGCGCCAGCTCCTCGAGGGTCTTGGCGAGCGCGTCGCGCAGGAAGGCCTCGCCGGAGGCGGCCTCGGCCGCCTCGTCCTCCGGCGGCGCACCGGCCGCGAGCGGCGCGAAGTGCCCCCTGAGGTACGTCGAGGCGCGCGTGAGCGCGTCGTCCGGGCTCACGGAGCCGTTCGTCCAGACCTCGAGGATCAGCTTCTCGTAGTCGGTGATCTTGCCGAGCCGCGACATCTCGACGTTGTACGTGACGCGCGTGATCGGCGAGTACGCGGCGTCGAGGCCGATCGCTCCCGCCGGGACCGGGCTCGTCTTCTTGTCCGCCGACTCGTAACCCCGCCCGATGCCGATGCCGAGCTCGACGGCCACCCGCGTGGCGGACTCGATCGTGAAGAGCGGCAGCTCCGGGTTCACGACCTCGACCTCGGTCTCGGGCACATCGGCGCCCGTCACGTCCTTGGGGCCGGTCACCTCGAAGCGCAGCGTCTTGGGCTCGCCGGACGGCACCTGGACGGCGAGCTTCTTGAGGTTCAGGAGCACGTCCACCGTGCTCTCCTTCACCCCCGGGATCTTCGTCTCGGCGTTCCGGACACCCTCGATCTTCACCCACGAGACCGCGGCGCCCGGCACGACGGCGAGCAGCGTCCGCCGGAGCGAGTTCCCGGCGGTGAGCGCGTAGCCCTTCTCGAAAGGCTCGGCGACGAGCCGGCCGTACCGGTCGCTCAGGATCTCCCACTCGACCTTCTTCGGCTTCTGGAACGGAATCCGTGGCATGTCTTGCGCTCGCCCTCTTTCCTACTTGCTGTAGAGCTCGACGATGAGCTGCTCGGCGACGGGGATCTGGATGTCGTCCCGGAGCGGGAGGCTCCGCACGACGCCCTTCCGCTCGTTCAGGTCGAGCTCCAGCCACTGCGGCACCTGGGACCGGCCCGCGTTCACGTTGTCGTCGAGACGCGCCTGGAGCTTCGAGGTCGGCCGGAGCTGGACGACGTCGCCCACCTTGACGAGGAAGGACGGCACGGACACCTTCCGGCCGTTCACCTGGAAGTGGCCGTGCGCGACCATCTGCCGGCCCTCGCGGCGGGAGGCCGCGAAGCCGAGGCGATGGACCACGTTGTCCATGCGGAGCTCGAGGAGCCGCAGGAGGTTCTCGCCCGTCACGCCCTTCTCGGCCTCCGCCCACTGGAAGTACGTGCGGAACTGGGTCTCGAGCACGCCGTAGATGCGCTTGGCCTTCTGCTTCTCGCGGAGCTGGATGCCGTAGGCCGTCGGCTTGCCGCGGTTCAACCCGTGCTGGCCCGGCGGATAGTTCCGGCGCTCGATCGCGCACTTGTCCGTGAAGCAGCGGGCGCCCTTCAGGAACAGCTTCAGGCCCTCACGCCGGCAGAGGCGGCACTTCGCGTCGCGATACCGCGCCATGGTCGCCTCCTACACCCGCCGCCGCTTGGGCGGCCGGCAGCCATCGTGCGGGATCGGCGTCACGTCGCGGATCGCGGTGATCTCGAGCCCCACGGCCTGCAGCGAGCGGATGGCGGCCTCGCGGCCCGCCCCGGGCCCCCGCACGAAAACCTCGACCTGCTTGAGCCCGTACTCCATGGCCTTGCGCGCGGCGAGCTCCGCCGCGGTCTGGGCGGCGAACGGGGTGCTCTTGCGCGACCCCTTGAACCCGGCGCTCCCGGCGCTCGACCACGACACGACGTTGCCCATCTTGTCGGTGAGCGTGACGATCGTGTTGTTGAACGTCGCCTGGATGTGCGCGATGCCCGTGCGCACCTCGCGCCGCTCCTTCTTCTTGCCGCCCTTCTTCCGTGGTGCCGGTTTCGTCTCGTCGGCCATGCCTTACGCTCCTGCCTTCTTGGGCGCCGCGGCCGTGGCGGCCGGCGCGGCCGCAGCCGCTGCGGGCGCCGCCGTCGGCGCCGCCGCCGGCTTCTTCCTCACCATCACCGCGCGCGTCTTGCCCTTCCGCGTCCTCGCGTTCGTGTGCGTCCGCTGCCCGCGCACCGGCAGCCCGCGCCGGTGGCGGATGCCGCGGTACGACCCGATGTCCATGAGCCGCTTCACGTTCATCGAGACCTCGCGGCGTAGGTCGCCCTCGACCTTCAGCTCGCGCTCGATGATGTCGCGCACGCGCCCCGTCTCGTCCTCGGTCCACGCCTTGACCCGCTTGTTCGGGTCGACGTGCGCCTTCTCGAGGATGCGCTTCGCGGTCGGGCGGCCGATGCCATAGATGTACGTGACCGCGACCTCGCCCCGCTTCTCCCTCGGCAGATCCACTCCCGCCACTCGTGCCATGTCCTGTCTCCGTCCTTCCCTGACGTTATCCCTGTCGGGCCTTGTGCCGCGGGTTCTTGCAGATGATGCGCGTCACGCCCCGCCGCTTGACGATCTTGCAGTGCTCGCACCGCACCTTCACCGACGGCCTCACCTTCATCGTCCCCGCCTTCTCACTTGAACCGGTACGTGATGCGCCCGCGCGTCAGGTCGTAGGGCGAGAGCTCCACCTTCACACGGTCGCCCGGCAGGATCCGGATGAAGTTCATCCGCATCTTGCCGCTCACGTGCGCGAGCACTTTGTGGCCGTTCTCCAGCTCCACCCGGAACATCGCGTTCGGCAGCGGCTCCACCACAGTCCCCTCGACCTCGATCGCATCTTCTTTGGTCATTTCCGCGTCAGCACCTCCGGCTCGCCCTCGGTCACCGCGACGGTGTGCTCGAAGTGCGCGGCCAGGCTCCCGTCCTTGGTGACGGCCGTCCAGCCGTCGTCGAGAATCCGGACCTCCCAGCTTCCCATCGTGACCATCGGCTCGATCGCGAGCACCATCCCGGGGCCGAGCTGCGGGCCGCGCCCCGGGTCGCCGAAGTTCGGGATCTGCGGCTCCTCGTGCAGCGCGCGCCCGATGCCGTGCCCGACGAAGGCGCGGACCACCGACAGGCCGTGGGCCTCGACGTGGGCCTGCACGGCGTGCGAGACGTCGGAGAGCCGGCGCCCGGGCCAGCACTCCTTGATCGCCAGGTCGAGGCTCTCGCGCGTGACGTCGAGCAGCTTCCGGACGCCCGGGTCCACCGGCCCGACGGGATGGGTGAACGCGCAGTCCGCGTAGTAGCCGTCCACGATGCAGCCGAGGTCCAGCCCCACGATGTCGCCGTCCTTGATCTTGCGCTGGGCCGAGGGGATCCCGTGGACGACCTCCTCGTTGATCGAGACGCAGACCGTCGCGGGGAAGCCGCGATAGCCCTTGAAGGCCGGCCGGGCGCCGCGCTCGGTGATGAACGCCTCGACGTCCTGGTCGATCTCGAGCGTGGACACGCCGGCCCGGACGGTCGAGCGCAGGCGCTCCATCACGTCGGCCAGGATGTGCCCGGCCTGCCGCATGAGCCCGATCTCGCGCGCCGACTTGAGCACGATCATCGCTGGGCGCCCGCCGCCCGGCGGATCGCCTGCCGGATCGCGTCGATCGGGCCCTCGGCGGCCACGGTCGTGAGGAGGCTCCGCTGCCGGTAGTAGTCGAGCAGCGGCGCCGTCTGGCGCGCGTAGACCTCGAGGCGGTTTCGCACGACCTTTTCGGTGTCGTCCTCGCGCTGGTACAGCTCGCCGCCGCAGCGGTCGCACACGCCGGGGGTCTTCGGCGGCGCCGAGACCACGTGGTACGTCGCCTGGCACCGGCGGCAGACGCGCCGGCCCGTGAGCCGCCGCAGCAGCTCCTCTTCCGACACGTCGAAGTAGATGACCGCGTCGAGGCCCTGGCCCGCGTCCTTGAGGAGCCGGGCGAGCGCCTCCGCCTGGGCGATCGTGCGCGGGAAGCCGTCCAGGATGAAGCCCGTCGCGGCGTCGGGCTTCGCCAGCCGCTCGCGCATGAGACCGATGATGACCTCGTCGGGCACCAGCGCCCCCTGGTCCATGTAGCGCTTGGCTTCGAGCCCGAGCGCGGCCCGCGCCGCGACGGCCTCGCGCAGCATGTCGCCCGTCGCCAGGTGCGGCACGCCCCACTCGCGGGCGAGCTCCCGCGCCTGGGTGCCCTTGCCGGCGCCGGGGGGTCCGAGAAACGCGAGGCGCATGCTCACCCGCGCGCGAACGCCCCGCTCGAGCGCGACTTCGAGCGCTTGAGGAAGCCCTCGTAGTTGCGCATGAGGAGGTGCGACTCCATCTGCCGCACGGTGTCGAGGGCCACCCCGACGACGATCAGCAGGCTCGTGCCGCCGAAATAGAACGGGACGTTGAACCAGCGGATGAGGTAGTCGGGGAGCACCGAGATGAGCGCGAGGAAGGTCGCGCCCGGCAGCGTGATCCGGGTGAGCGTCCGGTCGATGAACTCGGCCGTCTTCTTGCCCGGGCGGACGCCGGGGATGAAGCCGCCGTACTTCTTCATGTTGTCCGCGAGGTCGATCGGGTTGAACACGATCGCCGTGTAGAAGTAGGCGAAGAAGATGATCAGCCCCATGTAGAGGAGCGTGTACGAGAACCGCCCCGGCGAGAGCGCGTCGGCGATCGCCTGCATCCACGGGTGCGGGACGAAGCGCGTGAGCGTCGCCGGGAACAGGATGAGCGACGAGGCGAAGATGACCGGGATGACGCCCGCGGTGTTGACCCGCAGCGGGATGTGGGTGGACTGCCCGCCGTAGACGCGGCGGCCCACCACCCGCTTGGCGTACTGGACCGGAATCTTGCGCTGTCCCTCCTGCATGAGCACGACGGCCGCGGTGACCGCGACCATCGCCGCGACGATGATGAGGAAGACGACGAGCTTCAGCTCGCCGGTCGTCATCAGCGTGTACGAGGCGGTGACGGCCGAGGGCAGGCGGACGACGATGCCCGCGAAGATCAGGAGCGAGATCCCGTTCCCGATGCCCTTCTCGGAGATCTGCTCGCCCATCCACATGATCAGCGCCGTGCCGGCGGTGAGCGTCACCATCGTGAGCAGCCGGAAGCCCCAGCCGGGCGTCGGGACGATCGAGATCCCGTTCGGGCTGCGCATGCTCTCGAGCCCGTAGGCGATGCCGAGCGACTGGATGGCCGACAGGACGATCGTGCCGTAGCGGGTGTACTGCGTGATCTTCTTCCGTCCCGCCTCGCCCTCCTTGGCCAGCCGCTCGAGCGTCGGAACGACGACGGTCAGGAGCTGGAGGATGATCGACGCCGAGATGTACGGCATGATCCCGAGCGCGAAGATCGAGAGCCGTCGCAGGTTGCCGCCCGAGAAGAGGTCCACCATGCCGAGCAGCGTGCCCTGCACCTGGTCGAAGAACTGCGAGAGCGCGTGCCCGTCGATGCCGGGCGTCGGCACGTGGGCGCCGATCCGGTAGGCCACGAGCATGCCCGCGGTGAACAGCACGCGGCGCTTCAGCTCGGGGATCTTGAAGACGTTCTGGAAGCTCAGCAGGCCTTCGATCACGAAGCCGACACCCGGGCGCCGAGGACTTCCACCGTCCCGCCCTTCGCCTCGATCTTCGCGCGCGCCGACCCGCTGACGGCGTGCGCCTTCACCGTGAGCGCGTGGGGCACGTCGCCCTCGCCGAGGATCTTGACGCGCCCGGCGGCGCCCTTCTTGATCAGTCCCGCGGTCACGAGGGCGTCCGGGTCCACCACCGCGCTGGCGGCGAAGCCGCCGAGCGATTTCAGATTGACGACCGCGTACTCGGTCCTGCCCCCGTAGGGCACGAAGCCGCGCTTCGGCAGCCGCCGGTAGAGCGGCATCTGGCCGCCCTCGAAGCCGCCGCCCTTGACGCCGCCCGAGCGGGCGTGCTGGCCTTTGTGACCCTTGCCGGACGTCTTGCCGTGTCCGGAGCCCGGGCCGCGCCCGATCTTCTTGCGCGCCTTCGTGGCGCCCGGCGCCGGCCGGAGCTCGTCAAGCCTCATGGGTCACCCGAAGCATGTGCGGCACCTTGGCGATCATGCCCCGCACGGTCGCGCTGTCCTCGTGGACCACCTGCTGGCGGATGTGACGGAGCCCCAGCGCCTTGACGGTGGCCTCCTGCTTGGGCGAGAGGCCGATGATCGAGCGGAAGAGGGTGATCCTAAGCTTCTTGCTTGCCAACCGCCGCCTCCTCCGGGCCCGCCCCGTCGCCGCGCCGCCGCGCCGCGTGCAGATCTTGGAGCCGCTTGATCTGACGGAGCGCGTCGAGCGTCGCCTTGAGGACGTTGTGGGGGTTGTTCGAGCCGAGCGTCTTCGTGAGGATGTCCTGCACGCCCGCCGCCTCGAGGATCGGCCGGACGGCCCCGCCCGCGATGACGCCCGTGCCCGGGACGGCCGGCTTCAGGAACACGCGCCCCGCGCCGAAGTGGCCGGTGATCTCGCAGGGGATCGTCGTGTCCTTGAGCGGGACGAAGATGAGGTCCTTCTTCGCATGCTCGACCGCCTTGCGGATGGCCTCGGGGACCTCCTTGGCCTTGCCCAGCCCCATGCCCACGTGGCCGCGGCCATCGCCCACGACGACGAGCGCCGTGAACGAGAACCGGCGACCGCCCTTCACGACCTTCGCCACGCGGTTGATGGACACCACGCGGTCGTTCAGCTCGAGCACGCTCGGATCGATCCTTGCTCCCGCCACTCACCGCCTCCTGATCTCAGGCACGGCCGCCATTAAAACCCCAGCCCGCCGGCGCGCGCCGCGTCGGCCAGCGCCTTCACCCGCCCGTGATACTTGAACCCGCCGCGATCGAACACCACCCGCACGACGCCCTGCGCCTTGGCTTTCTCCGCGAGCAGCTCGCCGACCGCCTTCGCCGCGGCGACGTTGCCGCCCGTCGTGTGCCGGGCACGGAACTCCTTGCTGCGGCTGTCCACCGCCAGCACCGTCCGCCCGGCGTCGTCGTCGATGAGCTGCGCGTAGATGTGCTGGAGGCTCCGGTAGACGGCGAGCCGCGGCCGCGCGGCCGAGCCGCGCACGTATCGCCTCAGGCGATGGTGCCGGATGTCGCGCGCGACCTTCCGCTCCTTCGTGATCATTTCGCGCCCGCCCCCGCCTTCTTGCCGACCTTGCGGCGGATCACCTCGCCGGCGTACCTGACGCCCTTGCCCTTGTACGGGTCGGGCCGCCGCAGCACCCGGAGGCGCGCCGCGGTCTGGCCGAGCACCGCCTTGTCCGGCCCGCGCAGGGTGATCGCCGTCTGCTTGTCGATCTCCGCGGTCACGCCCTCGGGGAGCGGGAAGACGATGGGATGCGAGTAGCCGAGCGCCAGCTGGATCGCGCGCCCCTGCATCTGGGCGCGGTAGCCGATGCCGACGATCTCGAGCTTCTTCACGAAGCCGTCCTTGACGCCGCTGACCATGTTGGCGACGAGGGCCCGCGTGAGGCCGTGGAGCGCGCGCTCCCTGCGCTCGTCCCCCTGCCGGGAGATGAGGACCTGGTTTCCGTCCACCCTCGCGCTGAGCCCCGCGGGGACCGGCTGGGCGAGCTTGCCCTTGGGCCCCTCGGCGTGGACGGTGGCGCCGTCCACGTGGACCTTCACGCCCTGCGGGATCACGATGGGCTTGCGTCCGATCCGTGACATGCGCCCCTCACCACACGTAGGCGAGGACTTCCCCGCCCGTCTTCTGCTTGCGCGCGTCGCGGTCCGTGACGACGCCCCTCGACGTGGACAGGAGCGCCACGCCCATGCCCCCGAGGATCGACGGGATCCGGTCGTGCCTGACGTAGACGCGCCGGCCCGGGGTGGACACGCGCACGAGCCCCGAGATCATCCTCTCGTTGGCCGCGCCGTACTTGAGGTAGACGCGCAGCGTGGGCTGCTTGCCGTTCTCGAGCAGCCGGAAGTTCTTGATGAACCCCTCGTCCTTCAGGAGCTCCGCGATGCGCACCTTGAGCCGCGAGGAGGGGATGTCGACCTTCTCGTGCTCCGCCCGGCTCGCGTTGCGGATACGGGTCAGCATGTCGGCGATCGGATCGCTGCGCATGGGCCTACCAGCTCGCCTTCACGATGCCCGGCACCTCGCCCTTGAGCGCGAGCTCGCGGAAGCACAAGCGGCACATCTCGAACTTCCGCAGGTAGCCGCGCGGACGCCCGCAGAGCTTGCATCGGCTGTGGGCGCGCGTCGAGAACTTCGGCGTGCGCTGCGACTTCATGATGAGGGCGGTCTTCGCCATACGCCTGCTACTCCCTGAACGGCATGCCGAGGTGCGCCAGGAGCGCCTTCGCGTCCTCGTCCCTCCGCGCCGTCGTGACGATGTTGATGTCCATCCCGCGCACCTTGTCGACCGTGTCGTACACGATCTCGGGGAAGATGAGCTGCTCGCGGAGCCCGAGCGCGTAGTTGCCCCGGCCGTCGAACCCCTTCGGCGGCACGCCCTTGAAGTCCCGGACGCGCGGCAGCGCGACGTTGACCAGCCGGTCGAAGAACTCGTACATCCGCGCGCCCCGCAGCGTCACCTTCGCCCCGATCGGCACGCCCTCGCGGAGCTTGAAGTTCGCGATGGACTTCTTCGCGCGCGTGACGATCGGCTTCTGCCCGGTGATCGACTGCAGATCGGCCGTCGCGAAGTCGAGCACCTTCGCGTTCTCGCGCCCCTCGCCGACGCCCATGTTGATGACGATCTTCTCCAGGCGCGGCACCTGCCACGGGTTCGTGTAGCCGCGCTCCTTCATGAGGGCCGGGAGGACCGCCTGCCGGAACGTCACCAGGAGCCGCGCCGGAATCTTGCCGGCGCCCTTCGGGCGCCCCTTCGCGACGGCCGGGGCCTGAGGCGCGCCCTCGCCCTTCTTCGGCTGACCCTTGCCCCCGGCCGGCCGCGCGGCCGCCTGCGGCTTCGGCGCCGGCTTCGGCGTCTCCTTCGCTGCGTCTTTCGCCATGGCCCCTAACCCTTGTCGATCGGCTCGCCGCAGCGCCGGCACACGCGGAGCTTCTTGCCGTCGGCGAGCACCTTGATGCCCGTGCGCACGGGCTTGTTGCAGCGGCCGCACACGAGCTGCACGTTCGAGAGCGCGAGCGCGCCCTCGCGCTCGATGATGCCGCCCTGCCGCAGCTTCTGCGTGGGCCGCTGGTGCTTCTTCACCATGTTGACCTTCTCGACGAGCACGCGGCCGTCGCCGCGGAGCACGCGCAGCACCTTGCCGCGCTTGCCCCGCTCCTTGCCGGCGATGACCGCGACGGTGTCGCCGCGCCGGACGTGGGCGTCGGCCATCAGAGCACCTCCGGCGCGAGCGAGATGATCTTCGTGTACTGCCGCTCGCGCAGCTCCCGCGCGACGGGGCCGAAGATGCGCGTGCCGACCGGGTTCTCGTCGGGCTTGATCAGCACGACGGCGTTCCGGTCGAAGCGGATGTACGAACCGTCCTTGCGCCGCACTTCCTTGACGGTGCGGACGACCACGGCGCGCGCGACCTCGCCCTTCTTCACCGTGCCGTCGGGCGCGGCCTCCTTCACGGCGACGATCACCGTGTCCCCGAGCGAGGCGTAGCGCTTGTTCGAGCCGCCCATCACGCGGATGCATTGCACCCGCTTGGCGCCGGAGTTGTCGGCCACGTCGAGCATCGAGCGCGGCTGGATCATGGGCTAGGAGGCGCGGCTCAGGATCCTGAGGATCCGCCAGCGCTTCTCCTTCGACAGCGGCCGGGTCTCCTCGATCAGCACCCGGTCCCCGACGCGGCTCGCGTTGGCCTCGTCGTGCGCCTTCAGCTTCTTCGACACCCGGACGACGCGCTCGTAGCGCGGGTGCCGGAACACGCGCTCGATCCGCACGACGCGCGTCTTCTGCATCGCGTCGCTCACCACCACGCCCTCGCGGCTCTTCCGCTCGCCCACGTGCCTACCCCTTCCTCTCGCGCATCACGGTGTACGCCCGGGCGAGATCCTTCCGGGCTTGGTTCATGCGCGACGGGTTCTTCGCCACCCCCATCGACAGCTGGAAACGCAGGTTGAAGACCTCCTCGCTGAGCTCGCGCGCCTTCTGCGCCAGCTCCTCGTCGGAGAGGTCCCGCCACTTCGCCGCTTTCATAGCGCCCGCGTGCGCATCACGAACTTCGTCGCGATGCCCATCTTCTGACCGGCCGTGCGGAACGCCTCGCGCGCGAGGTCCTCCGGCACGCCCTGCATCTCGTACATGATTCGGCCCGGCTTGACCACCGCCACCCACTCCTCGGGGTTCCCCTTGCCCTTGCCCATCCGCGTCTCGGCGGGCTTCTTGGTCACCGGCTTGTCGGGGAAGATCCGGATCCAGATCTTGCCGCCGCGCTTGAGGCTCCGCGTCAGCGCGACGCGCGCCGCCTCGATTTGTCGATTGGTGACCCAGCCGGGCTCGAGCGCCTTCAGGCCGTACTCGCCGAACGCGAGCGTCGCGCCGCGCTGCGCGGTGCCCTTCATGCGCCCGCGCTGGGCCTTCCGGTACTTGACGCGCTTGGGCATCAGCATGGGCGGCCCGTCTCACGCCTCCGCCGGCGCGGCGCGGAGCACCTCGCCCTTGAAGACCCACACCTTCACGCCGATCGTGCCGTAGGTCGTGTGCGCGGTCGCGAGGCCGTAGTCGATGTCGGCCCGGATCGTGTGGAGCGGCACGCGCCCGTCGCGATACCACTCCCTGCGCGCGATCTCGCCGCCGCCCAGCCGGCCGGCGCAGGCGATCCGGATGCCATCGGCGCCCAGCCGCAACGCCGAGGTCACGGCCTTCTTCATCGCGCGCCGGAACGCCACGCGCTTCTGGAGCTGGAGCGCGACGTTCTCGGCCACGAGCTGGGCGTCGAGCTCGGGGTGGATGACCTCCTCGATGTTGAGGTAGATCTCCTTCCCGGTCCGCGCCTGCAGCTCGTTCTTGAGCTTCTCGACCTCCGAGCCCTTCCGGCCGATGATGATCCCGGGCCGCGCCGTCGCGATCGTGATCCGCGCCCGGTTGGCGGAGCGCTCGATGTCGATCTTCGCGATGCCCGCGTGGTAGAGCTGGTCCTTGATGTAACGCCGGATCTTCACGTCCTCGTGCAGGAGCTTCGCGTAGCTCTTGGTGGCGAACCAGCGCGAGCTCCACGTCCGCGTCGATCCCAGGCGGAACCCGATCGGATGCGTCTTCTGGCCCATCGCCTATTTCCTCTCCTTCGGCTTGCCCTTGGCGGGCGCCTTCGCTGCCGGCTTCGCCTTGCCCTTGGCCGCCGCGCGTCCCTTCTTGGCCGGCGCCGCCGGAGCCGCCGCCGGCTGCGGGGCCGCCGCCGCGGGCGCCGCCGGCGCGGCCGGCGTCGGCGTCGCCGGCACGCGCGTGTGGCGCGGCGCCGCGACGGGCCGGGCGCCGTTCGCCTCGTCGCTCACCCCGATGGTGAGATGGCTCGTCCGGTGCTTGATGAAGAAGGCGCGCCCCATCGCGCGCGGCTGCACGCGCTTCATCGAGGGGCCGCCGTCGGCGATGGCCAGGACGACGCGCAGGTCGTCGAGGTTGCGCACCTGGTGGTTGTGCTCGGCGTTCGCGACGGCCGAGCGCAGCACCTTCTCGATGATCCGCGCCGCGGCGCGCGGCGTGTACTCGAGCGTCGCCAGCGCCTCGCCCACCGGCTTGCCGCGGATCTGGTCCAGCACGAGCCGTGCCTTCCGGGCGGAGAGGCGGACGAAGCGGGCCGTGGCGCTGGTCTTCATCGGCGCGGGCTACGACTTCCCCGTCGGCGACGTCGTCGCCTTCTCGGCCGAGCCGTGCGCCTTGAACGTCCGCGTGAGCGCGAACTCGCCGAGGCGGTGGCCCACCATGTTCTCCGTGACGTACACGGGGATGAACTTCTTGCCGTTGTGCACGGCGAGCGTGTGGCCGACGAACTCCGGCGCGATCGTCGAGCGGCGCGACCAGGTCTTGAGCACCTTCTTCTGCCGGGTCCGGTTCAGCTCGTCGATCCGGGCCATCAGCGTCTCGTCGATGTACGGCCCCTTCCTGAGGGAGCGTCCCATGGCCGGCTCCTATTTCGTCCGCCGCGTCACGATGTTCCGATCCGACGGCCGCGCGCCGCGCCGCGTCTTGTAGCCCTTCGTCGGCTTCCCCCACGGCGTCATCGGATGGTTGCCCTTGCCCTTGCCCTCGCCGCCGCCCATCGGGTGGTCCACCGGGTTCATCACGGTGCCGCGCACCGTCGGGCGGAAGCCCAGCCAGCGGACGCGCCCCGCCTTGCCGACGGACACGTTCTCGTGGTCGAGGTTGCCGACCTGCCCCACCGTCGCCATGCAGCCGATCGAGATGAGCCGCACCTCGCCCGAGGGCATCTTGAGCGTGGCCCGGTCGCCCTCCTTGGCGAGCAGCTGTGCCTGGGCGCCGGCGCTCCGGCAGAGCTGGGCGCCCTTGCCGGGCTGCAGCTCGATCGCGTGGATCAGCGTGCCGACCGGGATGTTCCGCACCGGCAGCGCGTTGCCCGGCAGGATGTCGGCCTGCGGCCCCGACATCAGCGTGTCGCCGACCTTGAGCCCGTGCGGCGCGATGATGTAGCGCTTCTCGCCGTCGCGGTAGTGGAGCAGCGCGAGCCGCGCCGAGCGGTTCGGATCGTACTCGATCGCCGCGACGCGCGCCGGGATGCCGAACTTCTCGCGGCGGAAGTCCACCGTCCGCAGCATGCGCTTGGCCCCGCCGCCCCGGTGGCGCACCGTGATGCGGCCGTAGACGTTGCGGCCGTTCGTCCGGCGCTTGGGCTCGAGCAGGCCCTTCTCGGGCGTCTTCTTGGTGATCTCCTCGTACGTGACGTACGTGAGGTAACGGCGGGCCGCGGACGTCGGCTTGACGGTTCGGATCCCCATGACGCTCAGGCCCCCTCGACGAGCTCGATCTTGTGGCCGGGCTGGAGCGTCACGATCGCCTTCTTCCAGTCCGGGCGCCGGCCCTGGAAGCGGCCCATCCGCTTCAGCTTGCCCTCGAACGACGCGGTCCGGACCGAGGCGACCTTGACGTTGAAGACCTCCTCGACCGCGGTGCGGATCTCCACCTTGTTCGCGTCCGGGCGCACCTTGAACGTGACGGTGTTCTGCTCTTCCTTCTGCCGCATGGTCTTCTCGGTCATGAGCGGGCGGAGCAGGATCGCGCGGGCCGGCCGGCTCATGCCTTGAGCGCCTCCTCGAGGGCCTGGAGCCCCGCGCGCTCGAACACCACCCGCCGCGCGCGCAGGAGCTGGTAGACGGAGACGTGCGCCGGCGTCTCCACCTCGAGCCACGGCACGTTGCGCGAGGCGCGGGCGAGGCCTTCGCCGAGCTCGCGCACCACCAGGAGCGTCGGCTCGGCGCGGAGCCCGAGGGCGCCGAGCCGGGCGACGAGCGACTTCGTCTTCGCGTCGGCGCCGTCGAGCGCCTCGATCACGGCGAGCGCGCCGTCGGCGATCCGCGCGGCGACGGCGGCGCGCAGCGCCTCGCGCCGCATCGTGCGGGGCAGGTCCTGCGCGTAGCTCCGCGGCGTCGGGCCGAACGCCTTGCCGCCGCCCTTCCACTGCGGCGCGCGGATCGAGCCCTGCCGGGCGCGGCCGGTCCCCTTCTGCTTCCACGGCTTCCGGCCGCCCCCCGAGACCTCGCTCCGCCCCTTCGTGTCGTGGGTCCCCGCGCGCCGGTCGGCGAGCTCGCGCGTCACGGCCTGGTGGAGGAGCGGCACGCGGATCTCGACGCCGAAGACCTCGGGCCGGACCTCGAGCGTCCCCGCCTTCTTCCCCTTCGCGTCCAGCACGGGCACGGTCGCCATCGCTACTTCTTCTCCGCCGCCTTCTGCCGCTGCGCCTTGGTCAGCTTCACGGACTTCCGGAGCATGACGAGCGAGCCGTTGGCGCCCGGCACGGCGCCCCGCACCAGGACCAGGTTCTGCTCGGGCAGCACGCGCACGACCGACAGGTTCAGCGTCGTGCGCCGGTCGCCGCCCATGCGCCCCGGCATATGGTGGCCCGGCCAGACGCGCGAGGGGTCCGACGAGGCGCCGATGGAGCCCGGCGCGCGGTGGAACATCGAGCCGTGGGTCGCGTCGCCGCCGTACCAGCCGTAGCGCCGCACGCCGCCCTGGAAGCCCTTGCCCTTCGTCACGCCGACGACGTCCACGAGCTCACCCGGCTGGAACATGGTCACCGTGAGCGCCTGGCCGACCTCGTAGCCCTGGAGCTTCTCGGTCTTCTCGAGCCGCACCTCGCGCACGACCCGCATCGGCGCGACACCGAGCTTCTTGAAGACGCCGGCCGCCGGCTTCGAGACGTTCTTCTTCTTCGCGCCGAAGCCGAGCTGGAGCGCGTCGTAGCCGTGGGTGTCTTTCGTGCGGACGCCCAGGATCGTGCAGGGTCCGGCCTCGATGACGGTGACGGGCACGTGGCTCCCGTCGTCGCCGAAGACCTGGGTCATGCCGACCTTGCGGCCGATGAGTCCCTCTTTACGCGCCATGTCGGGCCCTAGAGCTTGATTTCAACGTCCACTCCGGCGGGCAGATCCAGCTTCATGAGCGAGTCGACAGTCTGGGGCGTGGGGTCCACGATGTCGAGCAGCCGCTTGTGGGTGCGCATCTCGAACTGCTCGCGCGAGGTCTTGTCGACGTGGGGGCTCCGCAGCACGGTCCAGCGGTTGATGATGGTCGGGAGCAGCACGGGGCCCGAGATGCGCGCGCCGGTCCGCCGCACGGTCTCGACGATCTCCTTGACCGACCGATCGAGGAGTTGATGGTCGTACGCCTTGAGGCGGATCCGGATCTTCTGGTCGGCGGCCACGGTCGCCATGTCGCTACTCCGTGATCTCCGTGACGACGCCCGCCCCCACCGTCCGCCCCCCCTCCCGGATCGCGAACCGCAGCTCCTTCTCCATCGCGATCGGCATGATCAGCTC
>DATFVL010000290.1 GCA_035260325.1 Candidatus Methylomirabilota bacterium
GTCGTGGGGCTCTCCGACGGCGGCGCGCACGTGCAGTTCCACTCGAACGTGGGCAACCCGACGCGGCTCCTTGGCTACTGGGTGAGGGAGAAGGGGATCATGTCACTCGAGCACGCCGTCCGGCGCCTCACCTTCGATTCGGCCACGGCCTTCGGGATCTACGACCGCGGGCTGCTCCAGCCGGGGATGGCCGCCGACCTCGTCGTCTTCGACCCCGACACCGTGCGGCCCTGCAAAGAAGACGTCGTCCACGATTTCCCGAGCAACGGCTGGCGGGTCCGCGAGCTGGCCGAGGGGATCCACTACACCGTGGTGAACGGCGAGGTGCTGCTGGAGAAGGGCGCGCACACGGGGAGCTATCCGGGCCGCGTGCTGCACAACGCGCGATACCAGGCGTGAGGGAGGCGCGGCCATGAAGATCTCGGTCGAGGAGATGGAGCGGACGCGAGTGGCGCGCTTCAAGCGGCTCACCCCCACCAAGCGGGGCTTCGTCGACACCGCGATCCCCGGGTACGAGCGGCTCATCTACAACGTGATCGGCCGCGGCGTGACCGAGGACGCGGCCCTCAAGCCGGCGATCACCGACGCCCGCGACTTCAACCTGACCCTCGTCAAGAAGGTCCCGGGCAATCGGGTCGGCCTCCACGATCACCCGACGGTGGAGGTCTTCATGCCGCTGACCGGACGGTGGGGTGTGTACTGGGGCGACGACGGCGAGAACGAAGTGATCCTGGAGCAGTGGGACGTCATCTCGGTGCCGCCGGGCGTCATGCGCGGCTTCCGCAATGCCGGGACGGAGGAGGCCTTCATGCTCGCCATCCTCGGCGGCTCGGACTCCGGTCGCGTGACCTGGTCGCCGAAGGTCCTGGAGACTGCCCGGCAGCACGGGCTCCAGCTCGACGCCAAGGGGAACCTCGTCACGAAGTAACGAGGGTGCCGCACAACGCGCGCAGCGCGCACGACGGCGGGGGTGAAGGCCATGGCCAAGCAAGGACTCAAAGTCCTCGACAGCGACATGCACTGCATGGAGCCGGCGGACCTCTGGGAGCGCTACATCGACCCGGCCTACAAGCCGTTCGCGCCGCGGGGCCTGCAGGAGTACATCGCCGACCTGCGGCTGGTGATCGACGGCAAGACGCTCCCGCGACATTCGTCGCTGCGCCTGCGGTCCCGTGGCGGCGAGGAGGACCCGTTCCACAAGCGGCGCGAGCGCTTCCGGCCCGCGGCCGAGCGCGGCTGGGACGGCGCGACGCAGCTCGACGCGATGGACACCGAGGGCATCGACGTGGCGGTCGTCTATCCGTCACGCGGCCTGTTCGCCCAGGCGGTCGATGACCTCGACCCGGCCTTCGCCGGCGCCATCGCGCGGGCGTACAACGACTGGCTCCACGACTACTGCAAGGCCGATCCCGTTCGCCTCCTCGGCGCGGCGATGATCTCGCCGCACGACGTCCGCGACGCCGTGGAGGAGGCGCGCCGCGCCGTCGAGACGCTCGGCTGCCGGGCCGTGTTCGTGCGTCCCAACCCGGTGAAGGGGCGCAACTGGCACGATCCCTATTTCGAGCCGCTGTGGGCGGAGCTGGAGCGGCTCAAGGTCCCGCTCGGCTTCCACGAAGGATTCGGGCCGTACCTGCCGCAGGTGGGCGACCGCTTCGGCGCCGACCTCCAGATGGTCCACACGGCCTGCCATCCCATGGAGATGATGCTCGCCGTGATCAGCATGATCGGCGGCGGCGTCCTCGAGCGGCATCCCACCCTGCGCGTCGCCTTCCTCGAGGGCAACTGCGGCTGGGTGCCCTTCCTCCTGTGGCGTCTGGACGAGCACTACGAGGTGACGTTCAAGCGGCCGAACTCGCCCCTCACCATGAAACCGAGCGACTACTTCAAGCGCCAGTGCTTCGTGTCCGTGGAGGCCGACGAGGACTTCGTGAAGCAGGTCATCGAGGCCATCGGCGACGACACCATCGTCTTCTCCACCGACTGGCCGCACGGCGACTCCAAGTACCCGCACGCGGTCGAGGCGTTCATGACGCTGCCGATCTCGGAGAAGAGCAAGCAGAAGATCCTCTGGGACAACTGCGCGCGCTACTACGGGATCCCGACGGACTGAGCGCTCTCAGAAGAAGAAGGTCAGGTTCTTCGCGAGCAGGACGCTCTGGTCGAGGATGACCTTGCGCCGGGCGATCCGCCAGCGCCCGTCGACCCTCCGGAGCCGGTCCTCGCGCTTGCCGACCAGCACGTCGGTCTCCGTCTCCAGGCGGTTCCGGTAGACGAGGAAGCGGCACTTGACCGTGACCTCGGACGCCGCGGGACCGGGCGGCGTCGCCTCGAGCAGCTGGATGTTCGAGACCATGTGGCAGATCCGCGACGGCGGCTCCTCGGCCCAGTGCAGACCGGTCGCGATCTGGCGGACGCGCCGGGCCAGGGTGTCCTTGCCCTCGTCGAACCAGTTCACCTCGCCGCCCGCGCGGGTGAACTCGCGCTCGGGCTCGTCGTGCGGGACGTTCCGCCGCATCGGCATCCAGTAGTGCGCGTCCTCCGTGAAGAGGTCGAGCCACTCGTCGTACCGCCGCTCGTCGAGGAGCTCGGCTTCGCGATAGAGGAAGTCCTCGACCTCCTGCTTGAGGAGGAGGAGGTCGAGGCTCACGGCGTCATCAGCTCCTCCCAGCCCCCCGCCTCCATGAACCGGCGCCAGCGGCCGTAGAAGGCGCGCTGGTTCTGCTCGCTGGCGTTGGCCTGCGTCACGTCGCTGATGAGGCCGGGCAGCGCGAGCCCGTGGTCCTCGAAGGCGGCGCTCCCGCGCCCCAGGCCGAGCTCGTAGTTATAGGCATGGCGGCGCGCGATCGTCCCGCGGCTCGCGGCGTGGGCGTAGTTCCAGTTCTCCATGTCGTCCTGCTCGGTCAGCCCCGCCGGGCCCGAATAGCGGGTGTAGTACTGGCGCAGGAAGTTCTTGACCTCCGGCGGCGCGTCGGCGTCCACGAGGTACACGCGCCAGCACTCGGTCTGGTGCGTTCCGCGCGGGTGCCACACGGCGAGCGTGCGCGGCTGGCGCGCGAGCGGCGACGCGTTCGGAAAGACCGTGCCCGGTCCGCCGAAGAGCCGCCAGTGCGGCCCCCGGCGGCGCTTTCGCTCCTCCTCGCAGCGGCGGAAGTAGTCGGCGACGAGGGGCGCGTCCTGGTAGGCCGGCGCGATCGGCGCGTCGTGGTTCCGGAGGAACGCGATCATCGAGTGGCCGCGGTCGGGGAACGTCACGTCGAGCCAGCGCGCCTCGTTCCGCTCCTGCATGTCGCGCCGGCCCTTGCCGCTCGGGCCGATGCCGACCATGTCCACCGAGCGGTGGCTCACGCCGTGGTAGCGGTCGCCCGAGAAGTTCTCGGCCGGGAACTTCCAGTTGCAGGGGATCCGCCACTTGTGGATCCCACCGATCACCTCGGTGCCGCCCTCGCGCCCGTCCCAGGCGTCGAGGAGGAGATCGAGGTAGAGCTTGTAGCCGCCGAGGTAGTCGAGGAAGGACGGCGCCGACCGATCCCACGTGGCCCAGATCGCGCCCTTGTAGTTCTCCATCTGGGCGACCTCGATCAGCCCCCAGCGCGACTTGTCGAACCCCGCGCCGTACGCCTCCTTGAGGAAGGGCACGCCCACGAGGGCGCCGTCGGTCCCGTAGCTCCAGCCGTGATACGAGCACAGGAACTCGACCGTGTTGCCCTCGTCGTACCGGCAGACCTTCATGCCGCGGTGCCGGCACGAGTTGAGGAACACGTGGATCCGCCCGGCGCGGTTGCGGCAGAGGATGACCGACTCCTCGCCCATGGACGACACCAGGTAGTCGCCGGGGTTGGGCACCTGGCTCTCGTGGCCGACGAAGAGCCACGCGCGCGCGAACACCTGCTCCAGTTCCTGCCGGTAGATCTCCTCGCTCACGAAGATCTCGCGGCTGATGATGCCCTGGTCCACGTCGACCAGACCCTTCAGGCTGTTGGGCTCGATGCGGGCCATGGGCGCTCTCCTCCCCGGGCGACGCCGGGCGTTGCGGCGACCCTGAACCTCGACGGCGCGGCCTCATGGTAGCATCGGCACGCCAAGGAGGAGGGCCGCCATGAACGTCGGAATCTCCGTGCCGCTTCCCGCCTACCACGTGGACGTCGCCGCCATGGCGAAGACCGCCGAGGCGCTCGGCTTCGAG
>DATFVL010000291.1 GCA_035260325.1 Candidatus Methylomirabilota bacterium
GACGAGGCGCGTGATCTCGTCGAGCAGTATCTCGACGACGCGTTCATGGCGGGCCTGCCCAGCGTGCGCCTCGTTCACGGCAAGGGCACGGGCGCGCTCCGCAAGACGGTGCGCACGCTGCTCTCGAGCCATCCGCTGGTCAAATCGTTCCGGGACGGCGAGCCGTCCGAGGGTGGCGCGGGCGCGACCGTCGCCGCGCTGAAGGTCAGCTGACGATGGCCACCTACTCGGCGGCCGTCCTCGACGACATCCGGGCCGGTGTGGACATCGTGGACTTCGTCGGGCGGTTCGTAAATCTGAAGAAGGCCGGCGCCAACTGGAAGGGGCTCTGCCCGTTCCACGGCGAGAAGACGCCGTCGTTCATGGTCAATCCCAAGAAGGGCATCTTCCACTGCTTCGGCTGCGGCGTGGGCGGCGACGTCTTCGGCTTCCTGATGCGCCAGGACCGGCTGTCGTTCCCCGAGGCCGTGCGCGCGCTCGCCAAGACGGCCGGGGTGGCCCTGCCCGAGGAGCGCGGCGGGCAGCCCGGGGACTCCGGCCGCGAGGAGCTGTTCCGTGCGATGGACCTCGCCGCCCGCTTTTACGCCGAGATGCTCTGGACGCCGGCCGGTGAGCGCGCGCAGAAATATCTCGTGGAGCGCGGGATTGACCCCGAGGTCGCCAAGCGCTTCGGCCTGGGTTACGCCCCCGAGGGCTGGGACCGGCTCGCCGACTTCATGAGGGCCGAGAAGGTCGGCGAGGACACGCTGGTGGCGGCCGGCCTCGCCGTGCAACGCGAGAACCGCGGCGGCTCGTACGATCGCTTCCGCAACCGGCTGCTGTTCACGATCCGCGATCTGCAGTCGCGCGTGGTGGCCTTCGGCGGACGCGCCTTCGGCGACGATCAGCCGAAGTACCTGAACTCGCCCGAGACGCCGCTCTACACAAAGGGCAATCTCCTCTACGCCGCCGACGTCGCCCGCGAGACGATGCGCGCGAAGAACCGCGCGCTCATCGTGGAGGGCTACGTGGATTGCCTCATGGCGCACCAGCACGGCTTCACCGAGACGGTGGCCGCCCTGGGCACGGCGTTCACGCCTGCGCAGCTCGCGCTGCTGCGCCGCTACTGCGACGAGGTGGTGACCTTCTTCGACGCCGACGCCGCCGGGCAGAAGGCGGCGGAGCGCGCGGAAGAGCTGCTCGAGCCGACCTCGGGTGGGTTCGCGTGGGCGGTCAATCGCTCCGGCGCCTTCGACGGCGGCGGCGCCCTGCGCGTGAAGGTCGCGCTGCTACCTGCCGGCCATGATCCGGATACGTTCCTGCGCGCGGCGGGCGCGGGGGCGTTCGCCGAGCGCATCGCGGGCGCGCGCAGCCTGCTGTCGTATGCGCTCGAGCGGACGATCCGGGACACCGACGGGGCGGGACAGCGCGCCCGCGCCAACGCCTTTGCGCGCGTCGCGCTGATGCTGTCGAAGGTCGGCGACGCCGAGGAGGCCACGGCCCTGTCCCGCGAGGCGGCCACGCGCCTCGGTGTCGACGCCACGCAGCTCTGGTTCGAGGCGCAGCGGCTGTCCGCCTCGCTCCGCAAGCCCCCGGCTCCCGTCGGCAAGGCCACCACCGCCGGCCCGACGTCCGTCGACGACAAGAAGCTCGTCACGAAGCTCGTAACGCTGCTGCTCGTCGATCTCGAGGCGCGCCCGGTCCTCCTGCCCCTGCTCGAGCCCTCCGACGTCCTGCATCCCGCCCTGCGGGAAATCGTCGAGACGCTGAAGCGGCTTCCGGCGACTCCGGCCACGGCCCTCCTCGCCGAGCTGGCGAGCGACGAGGCGCGCCACATGGTGGCCGCGCTCGTGGTCGAGGACACGACGACGCCGGACCCGCGCGCGAGCATCGAGCAGTTCCGCCGCCGCCTCGAGTTCCTGGGCGGACGGCGGCGCGTGCGCGACCTCAGCCGGTCGATCGCCGCCGCCCAGGCCTCGCAGGGCGTGCACGCGCCCGTCGACGACGACCTGCTCGCCGTGCAGCGCGACAGCGCCCGTGTCTATCAGCATCAAGGTGGAAGCGCGCAGGTGGTCGACCGCGCCAGCGACCATCCGCATCCGATGGGCCCCGACGGCCCGCAAGGAGTTCAAGGGCATGAGTGAAGAACCCAAGCTGGAGGAGCTCGACCGGCTCATCTCGGTGGGCAAGCAGAAGGGCTTCCTCACCTACGACGAGGTGAACGACGCTCTGCCGTCGGACATCGTGTCGCTCGACCAGCTGGACGACATCATGATGATGTTCGGCGCCATGGACATCGAGGTAGTCGACTCCGCCAAGGCGGGGCGCCTGCCGTCCGAGGTCGGCCGCGAGCGCCAGCCCCAGCAGGCCGACGACGACGACGACGGGCCCGCTGAGCCGATCGACCTCACGCCCGGCCCGGTGGGCCGCACCGAGGATCCCGTGCGCCTCTACCTGCGCGAGATGGGCCGCGTGGCCCTGCTCACGCGCGAGGGCGAGATCGCCCTGGCCAAGCGCATCGAGGAGGGCAAGAACCAGGTCACGGTGGCCATCCTCAGCACCAACCTGGCCCTCGAGCGGTTCCGCGAGCTGCGCGAGCTGCTGCGGAACGGCGACATCTCCATCAAAGAGGTCGTCGATGTCAACGAGGAGGAGTTCACCGAGGAGAAGGAGATCGAGCTGACCCGCACCGTGGTCAACGCCTTCGGCGGCGTCGACCGCTTGCTGCGCGAGCGGGACCAGCTGGTGGACAAGGCGCGAAA
>DATFVL010000292.1 GCA_035260325.1 Candidatus Methylomirabilota bacterium
CGCGAAGCGCCCCTGCCCCGCCTGGAGCTCGACCGCGAGCACCTCGCCCGCGTAGCCCTCGGCCAGCAGGCGCTGGAGGGTCGCGTCCACCTCGAGCGTGTGGGGCGCCGGCACGAGCTGGGCGACGAGCCTGGGCGCCCGGCGCGCGGCGTCGAGCATGCGCCGGCCCTCGGCGGCGTTCATGGCCATGCGCGCCTCGCAGAGGACGTGCTTGCCGTGCTCGAGGGCGGCCAGCGTGATCTCGCAGTGCATGTAGGGCCAGGTCCCGATGCAGACCGCGTCCACGTCGGGGGCCCGCACGACCTCCCGCCAGTCCGCGTGCACCCGGGCGACGCCGAACTCGCGCGCGACGCGCTCGCCCGACTCCTTGGTGCGGTTCGCGACCGCGACCAGCTCGACGCCGGGCAGCGCCTTGAACCCCGGGATGTGCCGCCGGCGGGTGTTGTTGCCCGCGCCCACGAAGCCCACGCGGATCGTCGTGTCCATCATAGCGCGCATGGTAACACGCGGCCGGCTCTCGTCCCGCTCACCCGCTCGATGGCCGCTAGCCGCGGACGAGGTCGGGCGCGCAGATCAGCGCGGTGCGGACGGCCTTGCCCTGGTCGGCGTTCGCGAACGCCTCGGTGATCCGCTCGAGCGGGAACCGGTGCGACATGATCGCGCGGAAGGGATAGCGGTCGTGCGCGCGCTCGAGGAGCTCGAGCCCGCGCCGGAGCGCCCAAGCCTGGTAGCCGCCGACGCCGAGCATCCGGCGATTCAGGTGGACGAGCCACGCCGGGTTGAACGCGATCGTCTGGTCGGCGGCGATGTTGCCGATGACGACGTAGCGGCCCTCGGCGCGCGCCATCGCGAGCCCCTCGGCGAGCGCGGCGGGATGGCCGACCAGCTCCATGACGACGTGACCGCCGCCGCCCGTCAGCTCGCGGACGGCCTTCGCCCGCGCGTCGCCCGTGGCGAAGTCGTCCACGTTCAGCGCGTGGTCGGCGCCGAAGGCCTGCGCGAGCTTCAGGCGCTCGGCGATCCGGTCGAGGACGACGACGCGCGCGGCCCCGCGCTCGCGCGCGACCGCGGTGGCGAAGAGGCCGAGCCCGCCGGCCCCCTGGATCACGACGGTCTCGCCCGCCTGGAAGCCCGCCTGGTGGAGACCGTAGATCACCTGGGCGAGGGCGCAGTTGAGCGGCGCCAGCGTGAGGTCGTCGAGCGCGTCCGGCGCCTTCAGCACGTAGTGGCCGGGCTGGAGGTAATAGTAGTCGGCGTAGGCGCCCGTGAAGTGGGGCGGCGCGTCGCTCCGCGCGCGGCCGGCGCCGATGCGCCGCGCCGTGCAGTGATGCGGGTCGCCCGCGCGGCAGACGTCGCAGCGCCGGCACGGGTAGAAGTAGGAGTAGACGATCCGGTCGCCCTCGGCGAGCGGCGCGCCGGCGGCGTCCGTCGTCACGCGCGCGCCGAGCCGGGCGACCCGGCCCGTCATCTCGTGCCCCATGATCGTGGGGCCGCTCCGCGGCGTGCGGCCGTGCCAGCCGTGCAGGTCCGAGCCGCAGATGTTGGCGACGGTCACGCGGACCAGGATGCCGTCGGGCTCGACGTCGGGCAGCGGGAACTCGCGCGCCTCGAAGGGCTTCTCCACCCCGGTGAAGACGAACGCCCGTCCGTTCATGGCGCGCCGAGTATATCCTTCATCCCAGAAGTCGCGAAAGGAGCGGGCCATGACACCGTTCACGGGCGCTGAGTTCCTGGAGTCCCTGCGCGGCGGGCGCGAGATCTGGATCTACGGCGAGCGGGTCAAAGACGTGACGGCGCATCCGGCCTTCCGCAACCCGGCGCGCATGCTGGCGCGCCTCTACGACGCGCTCCACGACCCGGCCACGCGCGACGTGCTGACGTGCGCGACGGACACCGGCTCGGGCGGCGTCACGCACCGGTACTTTCGAGCGCCGGCGAGCGTCGCGGAGCTCGTCGCCGCGCGCGACGCGATCGCCGCCTGGGCGCGGCTGACCTACGGCTGGATGGGGCGCTCGCCCGATTACAAGGCGTCGTTCCTCGCCACGCTCGGCGCCAACGCCGAGTTCTACGCCCCGTACCAGGAGAATGCCCGGCGCTGGTACCGCATGGCGCAGGAGCGCGTCCTCTTCCTGAACCACGCCCTCGTCCAGCCGCCGG